>DYHT01000026.1 GCA_020723995.1 Chloroflexus sp. | reverse complement strand
CGCTGGAGCAAGGCTCCAAGTTTGCCATCCGCGAAGGCGGCCTGACCGTCGGCGCAGGCGTCATTACAAAGATCATAGCATAGGTGATTTATGACGAAGCAGAAGATACGCATCCGCTTGAAGGCTTACGATCATCGCGTTCTGGACCAGTCTGCCAAGCGGATCGTTGAAACCGCTGAACGCAGCGGCGCCCATGTAGTTGGCCCTGTACCCTTGCCAACCAAGATAGAACGGTTTACAATACGCCGCTCGACTTTCATTGACAAAGACTCGCACGAGCATTTTGAGGTCCGTACGCACAATCGTCTGATTGATGTACTTGATCCTGATTCAAAGACGATTGACATGCTGATGCGTCTCAACCTGCCTGCGGGTGTGGATATCGAGATCAAGATTTAGTTGGGTGGTTAGGTAGTTGGGTAGTTTCGACTACTGAACTACTGAACTAATAGTGGCAGCACAAGAACGGTTCTGTTCGTAGGCCCCCAAATGTTGAGCGCCGCGGCAGATCGATTGACTGTGTTGCGCCGGAGATGATGCAGCCTAAGCCCAGGCTGACAGTCTCATAGCGCAATTTGACAAATTGCGCAACAATTTTACGAAGGAGAAAACCGAGTATGTTGAAAGGGCTGATTGGCAAGAAGATCGGCATGACCCAGATCTTCGATGAGTCCGGTGCGGCAGTTCCGGTCACTCTGATCGAAGCTGGGCCATGTTACATTACGCAGGTACGCCTTCCAGAAAAGGAAGGCTACGCAGCGGTTCAACTCGGATTTGGAGAGGTGAAGCCAAAACGCCTGACTGGCGGTCAATTGGGTCACCTCAAGAAGAGTGAAGCCCCACCGCTGCGTTTTTTGCGCGAGTTCCGCATCAAGGTCTCCGAATTCAAGGTTGGCGACAAGCTCACCGTGGATATGTTCGGACTGGGTGAACGGGTGGACGTGATCGGCACCAGCAAGGGTAAGGGCTTTGCAGGTGTAGTCAAGCGCTATCACTTCAGGGGTGGCCCGAAGACGCACGGTCAGTCTGACCGCCAGCGCGCTCCCGGTTCGAGCTCTGCGACCACGACACCTGGGCGCGTGAACAAGGGGACGCGCCGCGCCGGGCACATGGGCAGCGAGCGGGTGACCGCGCAGAGCCTGAAAGTCGTCCTGGTGGACGCCGAACGCAATTTGCTCGGCGTGCACGGGGCGGTTCCCGGCTCAAGGGGCAGCCTGGTCATGATCAAAGATGCGCGTAAGCAGTAGCAACGCGGCGTGATGGGAGCATAGGTACTATGAAAGTAGATGTGTACAACATGCAGGGCGAGAAGGTTAAACAGGTTGATCTACCGGCTGAGATCTTCGAAGCCCCGATTAACGTGGATTTGATGCACCAGGCTTACGTCCAACAAATGGCGAATGCTCGCCTGGGGACGCACAAGACAAAGACGCGTAGTGAGGTGAGGGGTGGTGGCCGTAAGCCCTGGCGCCAGAAAGGCACCGGTCGCGCCCGACAGGGTACTACGCGTGCACCCCAGTGGAAGGGCGGCGGCCGCGTGCATACCCCCCGGCCGCGCAAGTACACCCAGCACATGCCGCGCCAGATGCGCCGCGCCGCGTTGCGCTCGGCGCTCTCGGCCAAAGCTGCTGAGGCGGGTGTGGTGGTGGTGGATGAGCTTTTCCTGTCTGAGCCGAAGACCCGCCTGATGGCGCAATCGCTGGGTTTGTTGGTCGGTACAGCCAGCGCCTTGCTGCTGGTCGCGGAGAAGGACGCAAATTACGATGTCGTCACTCGCTCGACCAATAACATCCCGGATGCCAAGGTGCTGATGGCAAATTACCTGAACATCCGCGATATCCTCGGTTACGATAAACTCGTCATGCCGCTCAAGGCATTAGACGTGTTGAAGACTTATCTGGTATAGGAGGCCGGCATGACGACGATATATGATGTACTCCGCCGCCCGCTGGTTACCGAGAAGTCGAATTACCAGTCTGGCAAGCTTTACCAGTATACTTTTGAGGTAGCCGATGAGGCTACCAAAACGATGGTAAAGGACGCGATTGAGATCCTGTTTGACGTCAAAGTGGTGCGCGTGAATATATTGAACACGACTGCCAAACGTAGTCGCCGGGCGCGCAGCCGTCGCGTGTTGGTACGTTATCCCGGGTTCAAGAAAGCGATTATCACTCTTCGAGAGGGTGATACTCTTCCGATATTTGAAGGGGTGCAGTAATGGCTGTCAAGAAATATAAACCGACCACGCCCGGTCAACGGGGAATGACCGGCTACAGTTTTGATGAAATCACCAAGAGCACGCCCGAACGCAGCTTGCTGATCGCGCCGCGCCGACATGGCGGCCGCAATGTGCATGGCCGTGTCACAGTGCGCCATCGCGGTGGAGGCCAGCGCCGGTTAATCCGCGTGGTGGATTTCAAGCGCGAGAAGCATGGTATTCCGGCTAAAGTAGCAGCGATCGAATACGATCCTAACCGCACCGCTCGATTGGCCCTGCTGCACTATGTGGATGGCGAGAAACGTTACATCGTCGCTCCGGTGGGCCTGAAAGTGGGCGATATGGTCGTCTCTGGCCCGCAGGCTGAAATCCGTCCCGGCAATAGCCTGCCGCTGGCAAGCATTCCGGTCGGCACAATGGTGCACAATATTGAGTTGACGGCTGGCAAGGGTGCTCAGATGGTGCGCTCGGCGGGCGGCGCCGCGCAGTTACTGGCGAAAGAGGGTGAGTATGCCCAGATGCGCCTGCCCTCGGGTGAGGTGCGCCTGGTTTGCCAGGTCTGCTACGCGACAATCGGCCAGGTTGGCAATCTGGAGCATAGCCACGTAAAGCTGGGCAAGGCTGGACGCAAGCGCCATTTAGGTATCCGCCCGACGGTGCGCGGTACCGCCATGAGCCCGCGCGATCACCCGCACGGCGGCGGTGAAGGACGCCAGCCGGTCGGTATGCCAGGCCCGAAAAGCCCATGGGGTAAACCCACCCGTGGTTATAAAACCCGCCTTAACAAGCGGACGAATAAATTCATCGTGCGCCGCCGCAGCAAATCTAAGCGCTAAGCGCTGAGAGATTGTAGTAATGGCTTTAGCCGTTTGAAAGCGACTACCCTAAAGGGTGCTTCGCGAAAGTCGCCACTACCGAGTGTATGAGGTAAGCAGATATGTCACGTTCATTGAAAAAAGGGCCTTACATTGCCCCGAAACTCTTGAAGAAAATTGAAGTGATGAACCAGCGCAGCGAGAAGAAAGTTATCCGCACCTGGAGCCGGGCGAGCGTCATCTTCCCCCAAATGGTGGGGCACACGATCGCAATCCACGACGGCCGTCGCCATGTGCCGATTTACATCACGGAGAATATGGTCGGTCATCGCCTGGGTGAATTTGCACCGACGCGTATGTTCCGTGGGCATGTGACTTCTGAGAAGTCAACCAAGGCCGCCTAGGAGTTTAATGATGGCTCATGATATTCATGCTCATTTAAAGTTTCTATCCATCTCCGCACAGAAGGTGCGTCTGGTCATTGACGTGGTACGTGGCAAGGATACCAATACTGCGTTGGAAATGTTACGCTTCATGCCCCAACGTGCGGCCCAGCCGGTGTTGAAATTGTTGGCTTCGGCCGTCGCCAATGCCGAAGAGAATTTTGGCGTCAGCCGCGATGACCTGTATGTTGAAAAAATCTTTGCCGATGAAGCCCCCACTCGCAAGTGGCGTCGCTTCGGCGCACGCGGTCGCTTCAAGCCAATCCTCCGCCGTTCGTCCCACGTCACTGTGATCTTACGCGAGCGGGAAGCCGCGCAACCGGCAAGGAAAGCACGCTAATGGTAGCCTGCTGGCTACCATAATGGTAGCCTGCTGGCTACCATAAGGAGAAATTATGGGTCGCAAAGTTCATCCGATTGGTTTTCGTCTGAGTGTCACCCAGGGGTGGCAGGGTCGTTGGTTTGCTGCAGGCGCGCAGTATCGCGAGCAGCTACAGCAGGATTTCGCCATTCGTAACCTGATCTACCGTGAAGCTGGTCGCGCGGGTGTCTCGCTCATTGAAGTGGAACGTTACCCCGGTAAGGTAAAAGTGACTGTCAATACTGCCAAGCCCGGCATCCTGATCGGCCGCAAGGGCGAAGGTGTGAAGAAGATCCGTCAGAGTCTGGAGACGCTGGCGGGCAAAAAAATTGACCTCGACATTAAAGAGATCAAGACTCCGGATATTGACGCTTTTCTGGTGGCGCGCAATATCGCTGACCAGCTCGAGCGCCGCATCAGCTACCGCCGCGCCATGAAGCGCGCTATCCAGCAAGCCATGCGCCAGGGCGCGCAGGGCATCAAGATCGAGGTCGCTGGCCGCTTGAGCGGCGCGGAAATGGCGCGCAGCGTATGGCTGCGGGATGGACGTGTCCCATTGCAAACCCTGCGGGCGGATATTGAATTTGCCCGCGCCGAAGCCACCACGACCTATGGACAGATCGGCGTCAAGGTGTGGGTCTACAAGGGCGAGATGAAGACCGAGGTTGAAGGAAAAATCGAGACGACCGAAGGTGTGTATGTTAGTGCGTAGAGAATAGAGAGTAGAGAATAGTGGGTGAAAAACCCCGGACTAGTCTCTAATCTCCACTCTCTAATCTCTGAGAAGAGGTTGTTGCTATGTTAATGCCTAAACGTGTAAAGTGGCGTAAGCAAATGCGTGGTCGCATGAAGGGCAAGGAATCGCGGGGTATCGAGATCAGCTTTGGCGATTATGGCCTGCAGGCGTTGGAGCCTGGGTGGGTCACTGCCCGGCAGATCGAGGCAGCCCGGCGAACTATTGTTCGTGCTATGAAGCGCCGCGGCAAAGTCTGGATTCGCATTTTCCCGGATAAACCCTATACCCAAAAACCTCCGGAAACGCGGATGGGTAAGGGGAAAGGTAACGTGGAATACTGGGTGGCCGTGGTCAAGCCGGGGCGTGTAATTTTTGAAATCAGCGGCTTGACTGAAGAAGCAGCCTATGATGCCTTGAACCTGGCCCGGCATAAATTCTCAATCAAGACCAAGGTCATTACCCGCCTTGATCTGGTTGTAGGAGAGCAGGCATGAAGCCGGAAGAGATTCGCAAGTTGTCTAAGGAAGAGATCGCGGTCAAGCTTTCAGATAGCCGCGAAGAGCTGATGAAATTCCGTTTCCAGCAGGTGACAGGCCAGTTGACTGATACCAGCCGCCTGCGCCTCATGCGTCGCGATATCGCCCGCCTGGAGACCATTCTAAGAGAACGCGCTGGAGCGGCTTTACAGGAAGGTGAAGCATGAATCAACGTCGTCGGATGACTGGTGTCGTCACCAGCAATAAAATGACCAAAACAGTAGTGGTCGAAATTACCCGAACTTACCAGCACCCTCTATACCATAAGGTCGTTCACTCGAGCAAGCGTGTCAAAGCGCATGATGAAATGGGCTGCCAGATTGGTGATCGGGTTCAGGTTGTGGAGAGCCGTCCCATCTCGCGCGACAAGCGTTGGGTCGTGGAGGCCATCCTCAAGCACGAGATCCGCTCGGTTGATACCGTCGTGGAGGCGTAGCCATGATCCAGCAAGAGTCTCGTCTAAAAGTTGCCGATAATACCGGCGCACGCGAGCTGCTGGTCATCCACGTGATGGGCGGTTCCAACCGCCATTATGGCAGCATAGGTGATATTGTGGTGGCTACGGTGAAGTCAGCCACGCCGCAGGGCGCGGTGAAAAAGAGCGAAATCGTTAAAGCCGTGATCGTCCGCTGCGCCAAAGAATGGCGCCGCGAGGATGGTTCCTACATCCGCTTTGATGATAACGCGGCTGTCATTCTGGATACCGACGGTCGTAACCCGAGGGGCAGCCGCATCTTTGGGCCGGTGGCGCGTGAATTGCGCGAGAAGGGCTTCATGAAGATTGTTTCGCTGGCCCCGGAAGTGCTTTAGGCCGGTGAGGCAGGAGTAAACGATGAGAGTCAAGATTCGTAAAGGTGATAGCGTGGAAGTAATCAGCGGGCGCCTGGAAGAGCAGGGTAAACGCGGAGAGGTGATTAAAGTGCTGCCGGAGGAACATCGCGTGGTCGTTTCGGGTATAAACATCCGCACCAAGCACCAACGCCAGACACAGACCAAGGGTCGCACAGTCAATCCTGGTCGGATCAAATTTGAGGCTCCGCTGGATATATCCAACATCATGTTGGTCTGCCCGAAATGTAACACGCCCAGCAGGGTCAGTGTTCATCGCGATGACAGCGGCTCACACCGTGTGTGTAAACGTTGCCAGGCGATGATTGACTAGGCCTTGCGGGAGCATCGAGATTATGAATATGATAAGAGAAAAGTACCAGAAAGAAGTCGTCCCGGCGCTGATCAAGGCATTCGATTACAAGAATGTTATGCAGGTACCGCGTGTTGAAAAGGTGGTGCTGAATATTGGCTTGGGCGAGGCCATGGATAACGCCAAGGCGCTCGAAGCGGCTGTTTCAGACCTGACACAGATCACCGGCCAGAAGCCGATCATGACCAAGGCGCGCAAGAGCATTGCCAACTTCAAGCTGCGCGAAGGCCGCATCATTGGCACCAAGGTGACTTTGCGCGGTGGACGCATGTGGTCGTTTCTCGACCGTTTGATCAACATCGCTCTGCCGCGCGTGCGCGACTTTCGGGGTGTCTCGCCGAATGCTTTTGACGGGCGCGGCAATTACACGCTCGGTCTGCGCGATCAGTTGGTCTTTCCAGAGATCGAGTACGACAAGATTGATAAGCTTAGAGGCTTGGAAATTACCATTGTAACCACGGCTGGATCTGACGACCATGCACGCTTGTTGCTGCAACTACTTGGTATGCCGTTTAGGAAGGAAGCGTAAGCTATGGCGAAAACTTGTATGCAATATCGTGAGCTGCGACGAAAATATCCGCACCGCGTGCGCAATCGCTGCACACGTTGCGGACGCCCACGTGGATACATCCGTCGTTTCGGATTGTGCCGGATTTGCTTCCGCGAATTGTCACTGGAAGGAAAAATCCCCGGCGTTATCAAGGCTTCTTGGTAAGCGGATGGAGGTGAAAGCATGAACTTATCTGACCCTATTGCTGATATGCTGACGCGCGTCCGCAATGCAGTTATGAGTGGCGAGTCGTTGACGGCGATGCCTCATTCCAAGGTCAAGGTAGAGATCGCCAAGATCTTGAAGGAAGAAGGGTTTCTAGAAAACTTTGATGTAACCGAAGGCGAAAAACCCGGCCAGAAGACTCTTCGGCTGCGCATCAAGTATATCGGCGAACGCCGTGAGCGCCGCCCAGTGCTAACCAATCTGCAACGTGTCAGCCGCCCGGGCCGGCGTGTGTACACCAAAAAGCAGGATATCCCCTGGGTGCTTTCGGGCATCGGCGTAGCCATTTTGTCCACGCCCAAAGGGATCATGACCGGCCATCGCGCCCGCCAACTTGGCGTGGGCGGTGAAATCATCTGTAAAGTTTGGTGAGACAGGAGGTTTGACCAGTGTCTCGAATTGGACGCATGCCTGTGGATATCCCGACTGGTGTGCGGGTGGATGTCAATGGATCGAATGTGCGCGTGAAAGGCCCGAAAGGCGAACTTCAGCGCATCTTCTCCCCGACCATCTCCGTTTTGATGGAGAATGACCAGATTATGGTCGGGCGATCTTCAGAGACTCCCACCCAACGCGCCTTGCATGGGACAACCCGCGCAGTTATTGCAAATATGGTACACGGCGTGAGCGCCGGTTTTGAAAGAGTGCTCGAAATCGAAGGCGTAGGTTACCGCGCCGAACTAAATGGCAGAAACCTGGTGCTCAATATGGGTTTTTCCCATCCGGTAGAAGTTGAGCCGCCTGAGGGCATTACCTTCGATGTAGATACCAAGGCGCGCAAGATCTTTGTGCGTGGTTATGACAAGGAAATGGTCGGGCAGGTGGCGGCGAACATCCGCAATATTCGCCCACCAGAGCCTTATCATGGCAAAGGTTTGCATTACCTTGGTGAGAAGATCCGCCGTAAGGCTGGTAAATCAGGAAAAGCGAAGGCGTAATCAATGACTGATAAATCTCGTTCTGCAGCTCGCATTCGGCGGCACGCGCGCGTCCGCAAGCAGGTTGCTGGCAGCGCGCAGCGCCCGCGCCTGAACATCTTCCGCAGTCTATCGGAGATGTATGTCCAAGTCATTGATGACCAGGCTGGGCATACCCTTGTCTCAGCCTCCACGATTGACGGAGAACTTCGCGCAAAGATGAAAGGCTTGAACAAGACCGATCAGGCGCGATTGATTGGCAAAACAATAGCCGAACGCGCCAAGAGCAAAGGCGTCAAGATGGTTGTCTTCGACCGCGGCGGTTTCCGTTATACCGGTCGTGTCAAGGCGGTGGCGGATGGCGCCCGCGAAGGCGGCCTGGAATTCTAAGGCCTGATTGGAGAAAGATATGTTGGAATCCCAGGTAATGGAACTCGAAAAAACCCAAGAACAACAATTCGACGAGCGCGTAATTGAGATCGCCCGCGTGGCGAAAGTGGTCAAAGGTGGCCGCCGTTTCCAGTTCCGCGTGACGATGGTGGTTGGTGATAATCATGGTAAGATCGGCATGGGCGTCGGCAAAGCGAATGCTGTACCAGACGCCATGCGTAAGGCTACCGAACGCGCCCATAAGGATCTACATCCGGTCTTTCTCTACGGTACAACCATCCCGCACGAATCGATGGGCAAGGTTGGCGGCGCGGTCATCTTAATCCGGCCGGCTTCGCGGGGTACCGGCGTTATTGCTGCCGGCGGCGTGCGCGCCGTCCTTGAAGCAGCCGGTGTGCGCGACATTCTGACCAAGTCAATGGGCAGCGCCAACGTGCTCAACGTGGTGCAGGCTACTTTCATGGCGCTTGACCAGCTCAAATCGCCGAAGGAAGAGGCGGCGCGACGCGGAAAGCCGCTGGAAGCGCTTCTGCCATTCTGGGAGAGGAAAAAGAAGAATGGTTAAAACGAAGGCTGTTTCCAAAACGATCAAAATCACTCTGGTGCGCAGCCCAATCGGTTATCCTGAACCGCAGAAGGCGACTGTCCGTGCGCTGGGTTTACGGCGCATGAACCAGATGGTGGAACATGCCGATTCACCTGCCTTGCGCGGCATGTTGGCAAAAGTGATCCATCTTATTCGAATTGAAGAGTAGGTAAGAACATGAAAATTAACGATCTGAAACCCAACCCGGGGTCGAAGAAAAACCACAAGCGCGTTGGGCGTGGAATTTCAGCCGGGCAAGGCAAGACTGCCGGCCGGGGTACCAAAGGCCAGGGTGCGCGCGCCGGTTCGGGCGGTCATCTGTACCGGCAGGGTGGCAACCTGCCTTTCTTCCGCCGCTTACCGTTCGTACGCGGTCAGGGATTCACTCCCATCAACCAGGTTGAATATAACGAAGTCAACCTAGACCAATTGACTGCATTCCAGGCGAATGCCGAGATCACACCTGAAACCCTTGACGATGCCCGCCTGCTGCGTGACCCGCGCAATCCGGTCGCCATTCTGGGTCGCGGCGAGTTGAAGACCCCGCTAAAGGTGCGCGTCCAGCGTGTCACCAAGAGTGCCCAGGCGAAAATCGAAAACGCTGGCGGCAGTGTGGAGTTAATTGGATAACTCGTCTTAACGAGGAGACCTCGCTATGAAATTCGTATCTTCTGGATGGCGCTACTTGTGGAAGTCCCAGGATATCCGGCGTAAATTGCTGGTGACTCTGGCCTTGTTGGTCATTTATCGCCTGGCTGCCAATGTCCCCGTTCCGGGATTGAATGTAGAGGCGCTGGCACAATTGCGCAACCAATTTGGCTCAACCGGCACTTTCTTCGACTTCCTCGATCTGCTCTCAGGCGGTACGATCTCACGCTTCTCGTTACTCTCGATGGGCGTTTACCCGTACATTACGGCGCAGATCATCCTGCAATTGTTGGTGCCGATCATCCCTGCATTGCAGCGCAGGATGGCGGAGGACCCCCGCGAGGGCCGCAAGTGGATGGAGAAATGGACTTACTATCTGGCAGTGCCAATGGCTGCGCTCTCTGCCATCGGTCAAATCAATATCTTTAACTCGTATGCGACTCAATTCAACCTGCCATCCATTGTTGATTTCAACCTATCCGGCGCGAGCTTTGTACCCTCTCTCGCCTTGTTGTTAAGCATGATCGCGGGTACCATGTTCGCCATCTGGCTGGGCGAGCTGATCTCCGAATACGGCATCCGCGGTCAGGGTCTATCCTTGATTATCTTTGCCGGTATTGTCGCCCGCATGCCGGCCAACATTGCCAGCCTGATGGTGGATGAAAAGACCCGCTTGGTTAACTTGATTATCATCGTGGTGACTATCGTTGCGACGATCTTCGCCATCGTTTTCGTCCAACAGGGACGCCGGAATGTGCCGGTGATGTACCCGGGACGACGCATTGGTAACCGCATGTCCATGCCGGTAAAGGGCACACTACCCTTGATGGTCAATATGGCCGGCATGATCCCGCTCATCTTTGCCAGCGCAATCCTGCAATTCCCGGCCATCCTGGGTAGTTACTTCGTCAACAATGCAAATGAGGCGGTCAAGAACTTCGCCATCGGCCTGCAAAGCACATTCAGCGGCAGTGGAGCGCACGCCTGGGTGTATTGGGTGTTGTACTTCACGGGCGTAGTTGTCGCTACTTTCTTCTATACCGACGTGCTGTTCGCGCAGCAAAATTACGGTGATAATCTGAAAAAGGTTGGCGCACAGATCCCGGGTGTCAACCGCGGCGCGCCGACGCAGAAATACCTGACCAAAGTCCAGCGGCGCATTACTTTACCGGGTGCATTTTTCCTGGGCATCGTCGCAATCCTGCCTTTCCTGCTGGGGCTGATATTCCCACAAATTGCCCAGGGCGGCGGCCTCTTGCTGGTCTCATCGGCCGGCTTGTTGATCGTCGTGGGTGTGGTGCGGGATACCTTCTTGAACATTGAGGCCGAGCTGAAACTGCACGGCTACGAGGACTCATTGCTCGTACGTTAAAAAAATCCAACCATGCCCACCTACATTGTTCTCCTCGGACCACCAGGCGTTGGCAAGGGAACTCAGGCAAAGATCATCGCCGAGAGGACTGGCCTGCCGCACGTCTCGTCTGGCGATCTGTTCCGCGAGAACATCCACGGGCAAACCGAGCTGGGCAAATTGGCGCAGATATATATCAACAAAGGCGAACTTGTGACTGATGACGCTACCATTGCCATGATCCGGGAGCGGCTCTCCCGCCCGGATTGCGCCTTTGGAGCATTAATGGACGGATTCCCGCGCACACCCGCGCAGGCGGATGCGTTTTCCGAAATGCTGGCTGATTTTGGCGGCAAGGTGGATCATGTGCCGTGCCTCCTTGCCCCGGAAGAGATGCTGGTGGAACGTCTGAGCGGTCGCTGGACCTGCCGGGCGCAGGGTCACGTTTTTCACCAGCGCCATAACCCGCCGCAGAAACCCGGCGTGTGTGATATGGATGGTTCTGAACTTTATCAACGGGACGACGATAAGATCGAGACAGTCAGACGGCGTATACAGGTCTATGCTGCGCAAACCGAGCTCTTGATCGCCTACTACCGTCGACGCGGCTTACTGACCGAGATTGACGGTGGGCGACCGGTCGAAGAAGTTACTGCTGACCTACTGGCGATCTTAGAGCCCAAGTAGTTACCGAAGGTGCTACGCGATGGATTGGGCGCGCCAGATACATATTAAAAGCCCGGCTGAGATTGCCCTCATGCGCGCAGCCGGCCGAATCAACGCCATGGCGCTGGCAGCGGTAAGAGAATTAATCAATCCCGGCATCACCACCGCAGACCTCAACGCGGCTGCTGAGGAAGTTCTGCGGAAGTATGGTGCATATTCGCCCTTTAAAAATTATGGTTCCCCGCCTTACCCGGCTTCTATCACTGTGAGCATCAACGAGCAATTGGTGCATGGCATTCCGGGTAAACGAAAGTTGAGAGAAGGTGACATCGTTTCCGTGGATTGCGGCGCGGTCGTCGAAGGATACATCGGCGATGCTGCTTTCACGGTCGGCGTCGGGGAGATCTCCGCACAGGCGAAGATGCTCCTTGAAGTGACCGAAAAAGTGCTCTATGTGGCGATTGATCAAATGCGCGCCGGGAACCGTACAGGTGACGTATCTGCAACCATCCAGCAATTTGTCGAAGGTCGCGGCTTCCACGTCACCCGTGAATACACCGGACACGGTGTTGGGCGGCAGATGCACGAAGGACCGCAGGTGCCGAACTATGGTAAACCTGCCACGGGCATCCTGCTGCAACCGGGCATGACCATTGCCCTCGAACCGATGGTGTTGGTCGGCACGCACCGGACGCGTGTCCTGTCTGACCAGTGGACAGTCGTTTCTACCGATGGGGCATTGACGGCACATTTTGAACATAGTGTCGCCGTCACCGCAGGAGAACCTCTCATCCTGACTGAGTAGGTGCTGCCGAAGGGTCTCCCGGCCTATCTTGGAGATGCTTTGGAGCAACCCGCAGGGTGCTTCGCGAAGAGCGCCCCTCAGCATGACCCGAAAATGGACTTTAAGTAAGCCCAACGTCTGAATAGCTGGACGGAAGTTAAGAGAACATGTATAAATCAAACTTTGGCTGGAAAGCCAGGAGCATTTCAAGGAGAAGTGCAAAATATGAAAATCTCCCCCTCCATTCGTAAGCGCTGCGCGAAGTGCAAGGTCGTCAAGCGCAAAGGCAAATTGTTCATCATTTGCGAAAATCCTAAGCATAAACAGCGACAAGGATAGTGTGATCTATGGCGAGAATTGAAGGTGTTGACCTACCGCGTAATAAGCGGGTTGAAATTGGCCTGACCTATATATTTGGTATTGGCCAGACGCGTGCACGTAAAATTTTAACCGAGACCAAGGTCAATCCGGATACACGGGTTAAGGATCTGACCGAAGCCGATGTTTCTGCCATCCGTGAGTACATTGGCAAGAACATGAAGGTCGAGGGCGACCTGCGCCGCGCAGAGCAATTGAATATCAAGCGGCTGATCGAAATCGGCTGCTATCGCGGGCTTCGTCATCGTCGCAACCTGCCGGTCCACGGTCAGCGCACGCGCACCAACGCGCGCACCCGCAAGGGTATCAAGAAAACCGTCGCCGGACGCGGACGCCGCCGCGGCGGAAAGAAGTAATCTGGAGTTATGGTAGCCTACTGGCTACCATTATAGCGAGGTATTATGGCTCAAAGTGTACGCTCAGTGCGTCGCGGTAGCGGCGCCAAGAAGTCCAAGCGCGCTTTGTCCTCTGGACAGGTGCACGTCTTTGCTTCCTTCAATAATACCATTGTGACCGTAACCGATACTGATGGGAATACCCTCTCCTGGGGCAGTGCGGGTTCAGTGGGTTTCAAAGGCTCACGTAAGAGCACACCCTTTGCCGCCCGGCTGGCTACTGAACAAGCCATCAAAGCTGCTCAGGGGATGGGCATTCAGGAAGTGGACCTGATCGTCAAAGGTCCCGGCCCCGGGCGGGAATCAGCCATTCGGGCTGTGCAAGCCATGGGTATGAAAGTGCGTTCAATTTCGGATAAGACGCCGGTGGCGCATAACGGCTGCCGGCCTCCAAAGAAACGCCGTGTGTAGTTTAGCGAGAGAGGTTAGAACGTATGGCGAAAGATCTTGGACCGGCCTGCAAACTGTGCCGGCGTGAAAGTGAAAAACTATTCTTGAAGGGAGAGCGCTGCTTCTCCCCGAAATGTGCATTTGAACGGCGAGGCTTCGCGCCTGGCCAGCATGGTCGTTCGACCGGAGGCCGGCGTGGCGGCGGCAGTGGCCGTGAATCGGACTATTCCCGCCAGTTGCGCGCCAAGCAAAAAGCACGTCGCATCTACGGCATCTTCGAGCGCCAGTTCCGCCGTTACTACGAAATGGCCCAGCGACGGCGTGGAATTACCGGCCTGGTGCTTTTGCAGACCCTGGAATCACGCCTGGATAACGTTATTTTCCGACTGGGTTTTGCCAGCAGCCGTGGACATGCCCGTTTGCTCGTCACTCACGGCCATTTCATGGTCAATGGCCGCCGCACCGATATTCCCTCGATGGTTTTAAGCGCAGGTGATGTGATTACCGTGCGGGATGGCTCGCGTGATGGCATTTATTTCAAGGAACTGGCTTCGTTTGCCGAGGCGCGCAATATCCTACCGTGGCTGAACCGTGACTTGAAGAATCTGTCGGGCAACGTATTGCGCCTGCCGGAGCGCGCCGAGATTGACGGCAACTTGAACGAGCAGTTGATCGTTGAATATTACTCGCGATAATGGTTGCCGAAAGCGCAACTATAATCCGAACGAGTAGGCACAGCCCTGCACGAAGTGTGTTGCGCGATGGGTGCTGGGCAGGCTTTTTTCCCAATTAGATATGGTGTACCTTTTGTACGCCGGGTAGAGGTGAACCGTGACAGTTATTACGAACATGGTCATGCCGAAGATCGAGCGCGAGAACGAGGCTCGGAATTATGGCAAATTCGTCATCAGCCCGTTGGAGCGTGGCTACGGTGTGACCCTGGGCAATGCTCTACGACGGGTGTTATTTTCGTCGCTCGAAGGGGCTGCGGTGACATCTATTCGCATCGCAGATGTACTGCACGAGTTCAGCGACATAGCGGGCGTCCGTGAGGATGTGATGCAGGTGATGCTGCAAATCAAGCAGTTACGCCTGAAGCTGGATGGTGTAGACACAACCAGAATGCACCTGGAGGTGCGCGGCGAGGGCATTGTGACCGCCGCCGATATCATTACGTCGTCCGAGGTGCAGATCATCAATCCAGACCTGTATTTATTTACGGCGGATAATTCCACGGCTTGCATGGACATTGAGTTCTTGGTCGAGCGCGGACGTGGTTATTCACCGGCCAATGAGCGCGGGCGCATGCCGATCGGTGAACTACCTGTAGATGCTATCTTCAGTCCGATCAAACGCATAAATTGGAACGTGCAGGCAGCGCGCGTCGGCCAGAGCACCAACTACGACAAACTGGTGCTCGAAATCTGGACCGATGGTACTCTTTCGCCTGAAAAAGCGTTGAGCAGTTCAGCCAAGATCCTCATCGAGCATCTGCGTTACATTGCAGGCGTCAGTGAGGAGACCCTCACCATTGCCATTGAAAAAGAAGTGGCTGGCTCTCGCTTGACCAGCGAAGTAGCTGAGGCGCCGGTTGAATCGCTCGATTTGTCGGTGCGCGTTTTCAACTCTTTGAAGCGTACCGGCATCACCACCGTCGGCGATGTGCTTGATCTGCTCGATAAGGGCGAACAGGCTGTGATGTCCATCCGCAACTTTGGCGAGAAGAGCCTGGATGAATTGCGTTCCAAGATGTACGAGAAGGGCTATTTGAAGGACGAAGTTAAGAAAGAGTTGGAGTAACCAAAAAATGCGACACCAAGTATCCGGTTATAAACTGAATCGCAGCAAGGGTGCGCGCATCGCACTGCGCCGCGCATTGATTAAACAGTTTTTTACACATGAACGCATTCGCACGACGCAAGCCAAGGCGGCTGCAATCCGCGGCGAGGCCGAGAAGATGATCACCCTGGCGCGCAACGTCCAGGATGCCAGCGATGTCGAGAAGGTCAATGCGCGCCGCAATATCGCCGCCAAACTGGGTGATAACCAGGTGATCAAGAAATTGTTCGATGAAATTGCACCGCGCTTTACGGAGCGCGCCGGCGGCTATACCCGCGTTTTGAAGTTGGGACCTCGCCAGGGCGACGCCGCCGAGATGGTGCTGTTGGAATTGGTAGAAGAGTAGAGACTAGAGAGTAGAGAGTAGTGACTAATCTCTAATCTCTACTCACTAACATGGAACGTTACCAGATTATCCTGGCTTACGACGGCACTGGCTTCGTCGGTTCCCAACGGCAAGCGAAATCCCGCACGGTGCAGGGCGAACTCGAAAAAGCGCTGCGAGCGCTGGGCTGGGATGGGCGCACGGTCTATTTGGCCGGACGCACCGACAGCGGCGTCCATGCCAGTGGCCAGGTGGCTGCATTTGACTTTGATTGGCAGCACTCGCTCGCAGACTTGCGCAATGCCATCAATGCCAATTTGCCGGTGGATATGGCTGTACGCCAGGCGCTGCATGCGGCGGAGAAATTCAACCCGCGCTTCGACGCCACCTGCCGTCGTTACCGCTACCGGCTGTTCTGCCAAAACGTGCGCGACCCGTTGCGGGAACGCTATGCCTGGCGGGTCTGGCCGCCGGTTGCAGACCTGCAACCCCTGGCGAAAATATGGCCCGGCACGCACGACTTCGCGGCCTTCGGCAGCCCGCCCCGGTCGGGTGGCAGCAGCCAACGCACTGTCTTTTCGGCGGAATGGCAGCGCCAGGCCGACGAATGGAGCTTCGAAATCCAGGCAGATGCCTTTCTGTACCACATGGTGCGCAGACTGGTTTTCGCCCAAGTGACCGTCGGGCAGGGCAGACTCCCAGCGGAGGCGTTGGCTCAAGTTCTGCAAAACAGGCCCGCGGCACCGTCCCGAGGCGCAAGCCGAGAAATTCGGAGTGTGCCGCCTGGGCTTGCACCGGCAAATGGCCTGACGCTTGTAGAAGTCCGTTATGATAATCCGGTTTGAAAATTTGGCGTAGCCAGCCTCTTTATCGCTGGCAGGCGCAAGAGAGCGCCCTCTACGCCCATTTGATAAGTGGAGAGACGACAGTGCAAAAAACATATTATCCTAAGGCTGGCGAGATTGACCGCCAGTGGGTGGTGGTGGATGCCGCCGGCCAGAATCTGGGCCGTTTGGCGACTCAGATCGCGACTTTATTGCTTGGCAAGCATAAGCCCACCTTTACACCTGGCGTTGAAATGGGCGATACCGTCGTGGTGATCAACGCCGCCAGTGTGACGGTGACCGGTACGAAACTGGATGATAAAGTTTACCATCACCATTCGGGTTACCCCGGCGGGTTGAAATCTATCACCCTGCGCGACCAGTTGCGCAAGCACCCCGATCGCGTGATCCGTTCGGCGGTGTGGGGTATGCTCCCGCACAACAAGATGGGTAAACACATCCTCAAACGACTCAAGATTTTTGCTGGCGCTGAGCACCCACACACGGCGCAGACCTCGCCCAAGGTTGCATAGAGAAGCAGGAAGGAACTTATGTCTGTTCAATATTTCGAAGGCGTCGGACGCCGCAAGGAAAGCATCGCCCGCGTGCGCGTTATGAGCGGTTCGGGCAAGTTCATCGTCAACGAGAAAGAGATTCAAGCCTATTTCACACGGCTAGGTGACGTTGAAACCATCCTGGCCCCGCTCAAGGCCGCCGGTCAAGACCTGAAGGCTTACGACATCTCTGTCCACGTCCTGGGCGGCGGCGTCAATGGCCAGACCGATTCGGTGCAGCTCGGCCTGGCGCGCGCCCTGGTCAAGATGAACGACCAGTGGGGCCCCATCATGCGCAAAGGCGGTTTCATGACGCGTGACCCGCGCGTCAAGGAACGCAAGAAGCCCGGTCTCAAGCGTGCCCGCAAGGCGCCTACTTACACGAAGCGTTAAATTGTTTCGTCCGTAAGACGTAAAAACGTAATACGTAAACACGTAGTACGTAAACAAGTAAACACGTAGAAAGTAAAAATGTAATGTGTGCAGCGTAAACGTGAGGTTACTTACGTTTTGCGTTTCACGCATTACGTTTTTAATCAGGAGAACCCTATGCCTGGAATCACTCTCCTCGGCCTCGGTCCCGGCGACCCGGCCAAACTGACGCGCGAAGCCTGGGACGTGCTCTCTTCAGCGGGCGAGATCTGGCTGCGCACCAGGCAGCATCCTGCCGTTGCTGGCTTGCCGCCCGCGCTCAAGATATTTTCATTCGACGAACTGTATGAGAAAGGTGAATCTTTCGAGGCGGTTTACGCTGCCATCGTGGAGAAGGTGCTGGAACTGGGAGGACGTGAACAGGGCGTGATCTACGCCGTGCCAGGCGACCCGTTTGTGGCGGAGGTCACCGGCCCCGAAATAGCGAAACGGGCGCGGACCCTGGGCCTGCCGCTGAAAATCGTGAGCGGCCTCCCCTTCCTCGAGCCGGCTTTCGCCGCCCTGGGCCTCGACCCGTACCCGCGTCTGGTTTTGATAGACGCGCTGGAATTGAGCCAGGCGCACGTTCCATCTTTTCCTCCCGACATGCCTGCCCTGATTGCCCAAATCTACTCGCAGATGGTAGCCGCCGAGGTCAAGATGACGCTCGATGCGGTCTATCCCGACGAGCATCCGGTGCGCCTGGTGCACGCGGCGGGGACGAAGGATGAAATCGTCGAAAATATCCCCCTTTACGAAATAGACCGCAGCCCGCACATTGGCCTGCTGACCGCCCTCTACCTCCCGCCGTTGGGTGAGGGGACTTCCTTCGAGGCCTTACAGGCGATCATCGCGGCTCTGCGCGCCCCGGATGGCTGTCCCTGGGATCGCGAACAAACTCATGCCTCGCTGCGTCCGCATTTGATGGAGGAGGCCTACGAAACTCTGACCGCGCTGGATGCCGCAGACCCGGCCAAGATGGCTGAGGAGTTCGGCGACCTGCTGCTGCAAATCGTCCTGAATGCCCAGATTGCTAGTGAAGAGGGACAGTTCAACATGACGGACGTGTTGAGAGGCATCTACAACAAGATCGTCCGCCGCCACCCGCATGTCTTCGGCGACTTGAAGATAGAGGATGTGGGGGGCGTTCTAAAGAATTGGGAAAAGCTCAAAGCGAGCGAGCGTGAGACGAACGGTGAGGCCGGGAAAGGCCTGCTGGACGGCGTCCCGCTGGCGCTGCCGGCGCTCATCCAGGCGCAGGAATATCAGGATCGCGCCGCCCGCGTCGGCTTCGACTGGCCGCAGATCGAGGGCGTGCTGGATAAGATCGCCGAGGAGATCCAGGAAGTGAAAGCGACGACGAACGGCGAGGAATTGGCGGATGAGCTGGGCGACTTGTTCTTCGCGTTGGTCAATCTGGCGCGCTGGAAGAAGGTAGACGCCGAGTCCGCTTTGCGCGCCATGAATATGCGCTTCAAGAAACGCTTTGCTTATGTGGAGCAGGGGGCGCGAGAGCAAGGCAAGAAATTACAGGAAATGACGCTGGATGAGATGGAATCGTTGTGGCAGGAAGCGAAGCGACAGTTATGAAAAACACCCCTAGAATTGATATCCAGATTTCGCGATTTTTAGATAGCGTCAGAGGCATCAGCGCAATCGTTGTAATGCTTTCGCACGTTGTCCAAATGTATATTATTTGATCCATTTCCCGAGGACGCGGACACCCAAAGAACGAGCGCGGGCAGGCGCGCGAGCAGGGCAAGCGGCTCAGAACGCTTCAGCATGATAGGTAGATGGTGAGGGGATGCTTCGCGGAGTTTACACTGAGCGTAGCGAACGTGCTCAGCATGACAGGCGGTGTTCTGTCACTCCCCCGGAAGGACAGCGGAATGGTGTGAGCGCAGTGAAGGCGTAAAATTGGTAATCAGGGTGGGTTGGGTTGCAGAAGCTATGCGGGTTCGAGTTCGTGGAGACGTTGTTCCAGCAAGAGATTCACCAAGCTTTCGGTGCTCAAGCCGCGCGTGTGTGCGATACGTTGGATGCGGGATAACACCTCAGGGTCTACCGCTACCCAATACCGCCTCCGAACTTCTGGAGAAATCTCGAATTCAGCCGGTTCGGTTTGATCCCAATAATCGGCTAGACTATGAGTATCCCAGAATTCGGCAATCTGCTCGTAACTTCTCATCTCTTGAATTTTATTTTCGTCCATATTGTTTTCGTTCCTTTGCGTCCATACCACGGGCGCTTAAAATCAATGCTTCGTGAGTCGTCTTGTAGACAAAAAACACAACCAGATATCGTCCCCTTTCGGTTTTTCCCAAGGCTGAGTAAACATCCTCGCCTGGGATATGTCCTCGATGAACTTTACGGTATAGTGGTTTGCTAAAAAGAATCTCAAACACTTCTTTCGGCGTGACGTTATGTTTCCATCGGAGTTTATCAATGATTTGAGGCAGCCAATAATGTCAACAATGCGCATATTGTGCCTCTCTGTTTTGATTCATGAACGAAATTATACCATCTGGCGAAACTATTCAGATTGCATGCGAGGGGATGCTTCGCTCAGCATGACAGGCCGCAATCTAAAATCTCATATCTGCCCCGCGAAGAACGCGGGATCTCCGGCGCGCTCCACCACCAATCGCCGCAGTGAGGCCGAAATCTCTGCGCTCGTTGGCCTTTGCCCCCCAAAGGGGGGTTGCCTGCCAACTGTTCGCGCGACTGCGCCTTGAGCAGTGTGACCATATGCTCAAGCGTTTCGATCTCGTTCAGTTCGGATTGTTCTTCTTCGGAGAGCAAACCCGATTGATTGAGCGCCAGCAGCGGCGCAGACGCTGCTGGGAGCGTGCCGATACTTTGTATTCAGCCACCTGCTTCGGCGAGGGCCCTTTGGACAGGAATCCAATCAGTTCTGCTATCGTTTGTGCCGCAGGAGTCTTGAACCCAGCCAGGGAAAGTTCCAGCACGGCTGGCAGCCAGCGGTTCATGCGGCGCAGTTTGGGTGCCAGGCTGTCTGGCACGCGCATCGTCATTTCAACCATAGTTTCACGATTTTTCCTTTATTTTCCGCGCTCGTCGGCGCTCGTCCGCGTCCGATATGGATTTTGTACGGCGTTGGCTGGCCTGTCTCGCTAAGAAGCCAGGATGGCATCCAAAGACAACTTCAACGCTTTTGCGATGACGATCAATACTTCTGTCGAGCCTTTTCGTTTACCCGTTTCCAATTGGGATAGATATGGAATGCTTATTCCAGCGGCCTCGGCTAACTGTTGTTGTGTCAGGCCGCGATATTCTCGCCAAACCTTGATTGGATTCAGGCCATCGAGAAGCGCATATACTACTTCGCTGGGGATGAGTTCTTCTTCCCCGCGTTCCAGTGCGGCCTTTGCAGAATCGTAATCGCGAATATCCTGCAAAGTCTCAGCCTGCTCGACCAATTGCATGTAAATCTCGTAAGGGACAACAGCCCATTCGGGTTTACCATTTCGCTCGATAACTTGAATGCTCATCGGTACACTTCTCCACGTGGTGCAACCTTTAGAACCATAATCACCAATTGCTCTTTTTGTATCTCGTATATCACTCGCCAGTCACCAACTCTCAATCGGTATCCCGGCCGATTCTGAAGTTTAGTGGCATCGAGATGATTGTCAAAAGGGTCGGCGGCAAGTTGCGCCAATTTCTCGCGAATCAAATCAGTGACATTGACGGGGATTCTTTGAAGCGCCTTTGTCGCCTGCTTGGTAAAGACGATTTTATACACTTCACAATATTAGCATAATGCTAACCAAATTACAAGCCCGATTTTGCTATTTGCCCGTGAAAACGTCCCTTTGGGGAAGGCCAGCCTACAGAATGGCTCACCTGCGGGCGACCAATCTGCGCTTCAAGGAACGCTTTGCTTATGTAGAGGAGGGGGCGCGAGAGCAAGGCAAGAAATTACAGGAAATGACGCTGGATGAATGGAGGAGTTGTGGCAAGAGGCGAAGCGACAGTTATAGTATGAGTCTCTCTATGCAACCATTGTCACCCTGAGCGCAGCGAAGGATCTCCTCACAGTGAGGGGGATGCTTCGGCAAAGAACGCCTCAGCATGACAGGCGGAGGGTGTCACCCTGAGCGCAGCGAAGGTGTCAATTCGCGGGCGTCAATGTACCAGTGATTCGCGGCAACAATGTACCAGCAATTTTCGGCCACGATGTACCAGGAGTTTTCGACCACGATGTACCACCGGTTTTCGGCCAAGATGTACCACTTCCGTGCTCTGCTGCGGAGCTCCTGTGGCTGCCAGGCCCGCAGAGCACAGCCAGTTGTCCAAAGCCGTGTTCTGCGGTAAAATGGTCACACCCCCCAAACGAGACGGGAGCAGCGCTTTCCAAAAAAAGTTCTGTTCTCGTCTTTCATTTTACGTGACCATTGCCTGGCAGTAGTATTTGTTGGTTTTGAAGGTTCGAGCAGGCGAGGCTAAGGATTCGATAGCACCTCCTGTTCCAGCCGTACCCGGCCTTGTGCTCGGAAGCTGGCGCCGCACATAATAACAACTTCGGCGCGATGGGTCAGACGATCCAGTCCGGCCGAGGCTAGCAGTGGGTCGCGAAATAAATCAGGCCATTCAGCCGGGGCACGGTTGGAGGTCAGCAAGATGCTGCCTTTCTCGTAGCGCTCATTAATACATCATACAAATCTTCCAGTGCGGGTGGCTGAAGGGGTTTCAGTCCGTAATCGTCCAGGATCAGCAGTTCTGGGCGCAGGTAGGTGTTGAGGCGGCGTTCCCATGAGCCGTCGGCCCGCCCGCCGCCCAGGTGCTGCAGCATTTTGTGGGTGTTGACGAATAGCATCTGGAAGCCCTGCCGGGCCGCTTCCTGTCCAAGGGCTTGGGCCAAATGGGTTTTTCCGACCCCTGTGGGTCCACACAAGAGTACGTTGTGCTTCTGGCGGAGATAGTCGCAGGCGGCCAGGGCCAGGATTTGCTGGCGGTTCAGGCTCGGGTTGAACTGGAAGTCGAAGGTTTCCAGGGTTTAGGACCATTTGCCGTCAATCGCCTGCTGGGTGCGCACGTCGAGGGTTTCCAGAACACCCGATGCTTGAGTTGGGGCACGAGCTGGTGTTTCAGTTCCATGGCTCACCTCCGAAGATATGCCCCACCAACTCGTCGGCCGTGCGCACGAATTGGGTGGCGGGCGGCGATTCCAGGCAGACCGGCACCGGCTGGTTTTCCAGGCCTTCTTTGAGGATGCGGCGGACGGTCTTGTAGGCCGGGTCACCGAAGGCAATCGCCCGTTCGCAGGCGGCTTCCAGACGCTCGTCGCCGTACTTCTGGCGCAGTTTGAGCAGCCGCCCCACGCTCGGCAGGCGGTCAATCACTGGGTCGTCCAGCACAGGGTTTGCGCGGTCTGCCGGGTGGCTGATCCCACTTCGGCGGCGGCTTCCAGGCAGGTGTCACGATCCAACAACAAGCCGGGTACCTTCTCGGGTGGGAGATGATCCACATGGGTCAGGCGTTCTCCGGGGCGTTGGGCGCGTTCGTGGGTGGCCACTCGTTCGTGTTTCGAGGTGTACCCCCGCACTTCGGGGGTGTAAATGCGCACCTGCTGCAATCCGCCGCAGACCCACAGTTCCTGCCCGATCAGACGGTGCGGGGCGGAGTAGTAAGCCTGGTCGAACTCGACGTAGCAGTCGCGGCCCAGCTTGATCTTCTTCCACACAGCCACGTCGTAGGGCGTCTGCGGCAAAGGCTTGAGACGTGCCTGCTCGATCTGCTCGAAACGCTCCAAGGGTTTCTCTTTGGTCGTGCCGTGAACACGAAGACCTGCGGTGGTGTTGCACCAGACCAGCACGTCGCGGTTGGCCTGCGTGATGGCCGTCAGCTGCCGCCCGCCCAGGAAGTTGCGCTTGACGTAATGCACGCCGCCTTGCTCGACACTTCGCTTCGCTCAGTGCAGGCTCTTCCCTTTGTGCTCGGGTGTGCGCACCCGACACGGAGCAATCAGGAAACCGTAGTGCTCGGCGCATTCCCGCTAGGACTGCTGCACGGTTGGGTCGTCAACGCAAGCCTTGATGATGGCGGCTTTCAGGTTGTCGAGCACGACCCGCCTGGATACACCGCCAAAGAACGTGAAGGCGTTGCGGTGCAGCAGCAGCCAGGTCTCGACTTTTT
>DYHT01000025.1 GCA_020723995.1 Chloroflexus sp. | reverse complement strand
GGACCGCACCTAAGCAGACCAGTTTTCGTGTCTAAACTAAGCAGTCCACCCCAGACTTCAGCGTGTACCGGTGATAATGACCGGCGTCATCATCGGCAACAGACCAGAGGCGGCGGTAGGCAGGCACGGTGATATAGAGCCTGCCATTCGGGATGAGGTGGTCCCGCAGGGTGGCAAGAAAGCCTGTATCGTCCTGGATATGTTCCAGCACGTCGAATAGCCCGATGGCCGGTATCGAATGCGGCTTAAACCCGGCACCTTCGAGGGTCGAATGGATGATGACCGGAATCCCCCTGGCTTTTGCGTGCGCCACCCCGGTTGCGCCCGGTTCGACCAGGACGGTATCAATACCAGCCTTGTTCAACGCCTGGGAGACAAAACCGTTGCCACCGCCGACATCGAAGACCGTTCCGCCCGGCGGGTAAGCGCGGACAAGCTCAAGGATGCAGCGGTTCCGGTGTTTGAACCAGAAAGAATTGTCCTCGACCGCGTAGCAAGCAACGTTCCCATCCTGTGGATAGGATACCCAAGATTGAGTGCGGGAAACCCAGAGTCCGTCTTCCACGCGAATGACATTATTGGTAATGTCTTCAATCGCTAGCATGGTGATGGATTATTCCTGGGCCAAGGCGAGCAGATAGCTGCCATAACTATTGTGCAACAACCGCCCGGCCAGTTCGCGCAGTTGCGCGTTGGTGATAAACCCCATGCGGTAGGCCACTTCCTCCGGGCAGCCGATCATCAGTCCCTGGCGTTCCTCCACTGCCTGGACAAAGTTGGCCGCCTGCAGCAGCGTCTCGTGCGTGCCGGCATCCAGCCAGGCGACCCCGCGTCCCAAGGGCTGGACGCGCAGTTGCCCGCCTTCGAGATAGATGCGGTTGAGGTCAGTGATCTCCAGTTCGCCGCGCGCCGAGGGTTGCAAGTTTTCGGCCAGCTCGATGACGCGGTTATCGTAGAAATACAGGCCGGGGACGGCATAGCGGGAACGCGGCTGCTGCGGTTTTTCCTCGATACTCAGCGCCCTGAACTGGTCATCGAACTCGACCACGCCGTACTGCTGCGGGTCACGCACCGGGTAGGCAAAGATAAACGCGCCCTCTTTCAGCGCGGCGGCGTGGCGCAACTGATCCCACAGGCCGGTACCGAAGAAAATGTTATCCCCCAGTATCAGGCAGACGGTGTCCTGACCGATAAACTCCTTGCCGATGATGAGCGCCTCGGCCAAGCCGCGCGGTTCGGGCTGTTCGGCATAGGAGAAATTCACTCCCCACTGGCTGCCATCGCCGAGCAGGCGGCGGAACTGCGGCATGTCCTGCGGGGCACTGACAACCAGGATGTCACGCATCCCGGCCAGCATGAGCATAGAAAGCGGGTAATAGACCATCGGCTTGTTATACACCGGCAGCATTTGCTTGCTGACTCCCAAGGTGAGCGGGTAAAGCCGCGTGCCGCGCCCTCCGGCCAGAATAATGCCTTTCATCTTTTTCCTCCGCGTTTTGCGTAGTTTTTCTCCAGCCAGTCATTGTACCCGGACTGTTGTGCAATGGCCGCCACCCATTCCGGATGGCTGAGATACCATTCAATGGTGGCGCGCAGGCCCGAGGTCAGGTCATGACGCGGCGTCCAGCCAAGTTCGGATTGGATTTTGGTAATATCCATCGCATAGCGCCGGTCGTGACCCGGGCGGTCTGTCACGTAAGTAATGAGACGCTCATGGGGCGCGCCGTCGGGATGGAATTCATCAAGGATGGCACAGATTTGCCGGACGATGTCAATATTGCAGGGCTGGTTGCCGCCGCCGACGTTGTAGGTTTCGCCGGGTTTGCCTTTCGTCAGGACGAGGTGGATGGCTTCGCAGTGATCCTCCACGTAAAGCCAATCGCGGATCTGGCGCCCATCGCCGTAGACTGGCAGGGGCTCCCCGCGCAGGGCATTGAGGATCATCAACGGGATGAGTTTTTCAGGGAACTGGTAAGGGCCGTAGTTGTTGGAACAGTTGGTCAGCGTGACCGGCAGGCCATAGGTGTGGAAGTAGGCGCGCACCAGGTGGTCGCTGCCGGCCTTGGAGGCCGAATAGGGCGAACGCGGATCGTAGGGAGTTGTCTCACTGAAGGCTGGGGCCTCGGGAGTCAGTGACCCGAATACTTCGTCAGTGGAAACGTGGTGGAAGCGTTTCCCATCAAAACCACCACTCTCGCCCCAGACCCCCCGGGCGGATTCGAGCAGGGTGAACGTGCCGACCAGGTTGGTCTGGACAAACGGGGCTGGGCCAAGGATAGACCGGTCCACGTGTGACTCGGCCGCGAAGTGAACAATGGTATCAATCTGATACTGGCGCAACAAGTCTTCGACCAGTTCGCGATTGCAGATATCCCCATGCACAAAATGGTATTGTTCCGCGTCTGGCAGGTCTTTGGCGCAGCCCGCTGCGGGCAGATTTTCCAGGCTGCCGGCATAGGTCAACGCGTCCAGATTAACAATCTGCACATCCGGTTCGGCCTTGAGCAGGTAGTGGACAAAATTCGAGCCGATGAAGCCGGCGCCACCGGTGACGAGGATGTTTTGCATTAAAACTCATACTCCAAAATTGCCTCAACCACCCGCCGCTGGTCACTCTCCGTCAGGGCGTTGTGGAAAGGCAGGCGGATCAATTGATCGCTGACCCGTTCGGTGACCGGGCAATCGCCGGGTTTACCGCCGAACAGTACGCCCATCTCCGAAAGATGCAGCGGCAGGTAGTGAAAGACACTCAGGATGCCGCGCTGGCGCAGGTGAGCGATCAGTCCCTGGCGTAGTTCCAGCGTCGGCAGCAGCATGTAGAACATGTGATAGGCCTGATCACAATGCTCTGGCACATAGGGTAATTGTACTTCATGCGCGGCGCACCAGGCTTTTAAATTCTCGTAATAAAAATTCCAGACTTTCTGACGATGCGCTTGAATTTTCTGCCGGTTTTCGAGTTGGGCGTACAGAAATGCCGCCAAAATATCTGAGGGCAGGTAACTGGAGCCGATATCCACCCAAGTGTACTTGTCCACCTGGCCTCTGAAGAAGCGGCTGCGGTTGGTGCCTTTTTCGCGGATGATCTCGGCGCGTTCGATGTATTCGGGATCATTGATTAGCAGCGCCCCGCCCTCGCCGCAGGAAAAGTTCTTGGTCTCGTGGAAGGATTGGGCAGCCATCACGCTGAAGGCGCCGAGGTGTTTGCCTTTGTACCTGCCGAACAGGCCATGCGCGTTATCCTCCACCACCGGGACCCCGTGCCGGTTCGCTATTTCCATGATTGCATCCATCTCACAACCGACGCCAGCGTAGTGGACTGGGACGATGGCCTTCGTGCGCGGTGTGATCAAAGCCTCGAGTTTGGATTCGTCCAAATTAAGGGTATCCGGCCGAACGTCCGCGAAGATCGGCCTGGCCCCGCGCAGAACAAAGGCGTTGACCGTGGAGACAAAGGTAAACGAAGGGATGATGACCTCGTCTCCGGGCCGGATATCCAGCAGCAGGGTCATCATCTCCAGCGCGTGGGTGCAGGAAGTGGTCAGCAAAACTTTCGGGACGCCGAGTTCCTGTTCCAGGAGAGCGCTGCATTTTTTGGTGAATGCGCCATCGCCGGAGATGTGGCCGTTGGCAACAGCCTGGGACATATACTCCTGCTCATTACCTACCAGGCAGGCTTTATTGAAAACAATCTGATAGTCGCTCATTTTTTAACCTCAACGGCAGGATACCACTTGTGATACCAGAGTTCCACCGAGCGGGTCAGGAAACCACAGCGTTGATAGAGACGCTGGCCGGCAATGTTGCGTCCCTGCGTGACGACTTTCATGCGGGTGGCTCCGCGTTCAGCAGCCCAATCGAGCGCGCCCTTGACCAGCGACTGACCTACGCCCTGCCCGCGCGCCTCGCGGCTGACGCCGATCAGTCCAATCTGGGCGCACTTCTGCCCGGGACTCAAGCGGCAGGAAATGTAGCCGAGGTGCTGGTCATTTTCAGAAGTCCCAACCAGCACGATTGAATCTTTTTCATCGAAATCACGCTGGATCCAGACCGCATAGAGCTCTTCCACCCGCGAACGTGGAAACCCGGCGTCGTAAAAGAAGCGCGTCTCCGTAAAGCCGGCGCGCGCCATGGATTCCACCGCGGGCATGTCATCGAAGCGCGCCGGGCGAATAAAATCTGCCATAGGCATAGGTGTTTTTGTGATACGACATTCAAAGGTGATGCGCACATCCACCAGTTGAAAGCCGTGCGCCTGGGCCAGTTGGGTTGTCAGCGCGTCGTCAGCGCGGGCCAGGAAGTAAAGGCAGCGAATCTCATTCTGCCGTCCCCACTCGTCCACCTGTTCTACCAGTTCTTTTGTCAGTGAATTTCCCCGTATGCGGCCGATATGGAAACCGAAGAAATTCGAGTCCCAACCCAGAAAATCACAGGGGACAGGTAAAAATCTGCTCATGCCGCATTTCGATTCGGCAAGCCGGTTTTCTCTCGCACCGTATAAGTCGGCCGTTCCATCATGCGGAAGTGCATGCGCGCCAGGTATTCCCCGATAATTCCCAAAGCAAACAACTGCGCACCGGAGAAAATGGCAATGATGGAAGCCAGGAACGAGAAGCCCGGCACACTGCCACCCTGGATGAGGTAACGACCGAAAACGTAGATAAACACGGCCAGCCCAAAGAGGGTGAAGGCAAAGCCAACAATGCTGGCAAATTGCAGCGGCAGGACGCTGAAGCCGGTCACCATGTTCAGGGCGTGGGCGACCAGCTTGCGGAAGGTATAGTTTGATTTCCCGATCCGGCGCGGTGCGTGGCGCACAGGGATGGCGCTGAAGCGCGTCGTCCCCCAAGTCAGGAGCACGTCAATGGAAACAAAAGGACTTTGGTACGCAGCAAAGGCGTCGCGCAACTGGGCCCGAAAAACCCGGAACGCGCTTACCTTGCGGGCGATATCTGCGCCCATGGCGCTTTGCAAAGCTAGTTTGGTGATCTGGGAGGCCAGGTCGCGCCACAGGCCGTGCTGTTCGCGCTGCGGCGTGCCGTAGACAACATCGAACCCCTCTTCCAGCTTTGACATCAGGGCGGGGATCTCCTCGGGCGGGTGCTGCAGGTCATCATCCATGGTCACGATGAGATCATATTGAGCGGCGCGGATGCCGCACAGCAGGGCGTTGTGCTGGCCGTAATTGCGCATCAGGTTGATGCCGCTCGCCCAGTGGTATTCCTGAGTAAAGTCCCGGATGGTTTCCCAACTATGGTCGCGGCTGCCATCGTTGACCAGGATGACCTCATAGGACTCTGCGATGGTCGGTAACACATCTCGAAGCCTCCGTATCAGGAGAGGGATCGTCTCTGCACCGTTGTAGACCGGGACAACAATGGATATTTTCACTAACTTTTCACCAGAGTTTATAGTAATGTCCTTGAAAAAACATCGCGACCGTGAAGATTCTGATCCACGAAGTTTCACGAAGGAACACGAAGAATCCTTCGTGAAACTTCGTGTCCTTCGTGGATTCTTTTGGCTGCGGTTGGAGGCCGCGCTATGGGTATAACGAAATGTATTTTACCACTACAGCGATATTCCACGCGTATGCTATTCCTCTCGACAGCGTTTTCCAAAAGCCCATGATTACTTGCACTGTGTGATATGATATGATTCGCATAAATCAGCAAATCCTAGGAGACTGACAATGGTTTTGAGACGCTGGATACTAAACCTATCCCATATCCGGTCTTCAGAAAAAACCATTCCATTTGCATTACTGGCAATCCTTGTTTTAAGCTTTGGAATATTTGTAACCGAGTGGGGTTTTTATTTTGACGATTGGCCCATGGTCTATCTGATACAAAATAACGGGGATATTGTGCAATATTACCAAGGTGCTCGCTCCTTCGCTGCCTGGACGGATATTTTTTTGAAAACATTCCTGGGGGCAAATCCTATTGCCTGGCAGACAACGAATATACTCGTGCGTTGGGGCGCTGTTATAAGCTTTTGGTGGTGTTTGAAATTAATCTGGCCGCGCGCAGACCGTCAGGTACTTGCCGTCGCAATGTTATTTGCGGTCTATCCAGTTTTCTTCCAGCAGCCGATTGCGGTGACGTACACGCACGTATGGTTGTGGTACGCTCTATATTTCCTTTCGCTGTGTCTGATGGTAGCAGCAGTTCGAAGTCCTCGCCGGTTCTATTTTCTTAGTTTCCTATCTCTACTGACAGGCGCCATACACATCTTGTCGGTGGAATATTTCTGGGGACTGGAACTGTTGAGGCCGGTGTTGTTGTGGCTCGTAATCTCAGAAAATCCCGGCACATGGCAACGGCGACTGAAGAAAGTTTTGCTCAACTGGTCACCTTACCTGGCGCTGTTAAGCGGCAGGGCGTTCTGGCGTTTCTTTGGGTTGAAGCTGGTTGATGATCCAAATCCACCCAAAATGCTTTTTGCTCTGTTCGAATCTCCTCTTACGGCAATAAAAGACTTGGCTCAGACGATTTTGCGTGATGTGTTACACATTCTGCTAAGTACCTGGTCGCGTGCAATTCAACCCGAAACGATATTAATAAATTCCATCTCCTCTTTGGCATCCTGGGGGCTTGTCATCCTGGTTGCTATACTTGTGGGCCTGTACCTTGCTCATTTTCGAGGGAGTGAAAGTAGCGACCCCGGCTCATCGTTTTCGTGGGAACGCCAGGCGATGATTGTGGGCGTATATGCTTTGCTGGTCGGCATGATTCCAGCCTGGGTGGCAGGACGTCAAGTGCACGTTGGAATGTATTCAGATCGCTTTGCCCTGCCTGCAATGGTCGGCGCCAGCCTGGTGATCTGCGGTGTTTTATTAAGCTTGATATCAAAATGGTCACACAAAGCGATTATTTTTGCGATTCTCATCGGGTTGTCTGCTGGAGTTCATCTCCGTGTCGGGAATGACTATCGTAAGGATTGGATCAACCAAAGGAATTTTTACTGGCAGCTCTACTGGCGTGCGCCGGCGATTAAACCTGATACATCTATCATAACGGAAGGAGGACTGTTCAAGTATGTTACTAAATATTCAATTTCGACTGCATTAAATGTGCTCTACCTTGTGCCTGAGGGCACGACGGATTTACCTTACTGGTCATTTGAATTAGATGATTTGAGCGAAGGGGGATTCGGCTCTAGAGAGTTGTTGGCAGGCATGGATTTACATTTCCCGGGTGGGCTGCTCTCGTACACAGCGCCAAGCCGAAACAGTATTTTAATTGATTACTTGCGTGGGAGAAATCATTGCCTTTGGGTACTGAGTCCAACGGATGCTGATTACCCCAATTTGCATTACTATACATCGCTCACGTTGGAACTATCAAATCTTGACCAAATCCTGCCGGACACAAGCAATTCAACCCTTCCTGATAGAAACATATTCGGCCCCGAACCAGAACATACCTGGTGTTATTACTTTCAAAAGGCCGACCTGGCTCGTCAGTTCGGCAAGTGGGAAACAGTAAGCAGTCTAGGTAATCAAGCACTCTCTCTTGGTTATGGGCCGGATGAGTCTTATGAGTGGCTGCCATTTATTGAGGGATATATTCACGTGAGAAACTGGGAGATGGCGAAAATATTGACCATCGGCTCATACGAGAATGATTCAAACTTGGAGCGGTCCCTGTGTGCGGTCTGGTCTCGGTCCATCAAAGATATGTCTCTTACCCCGGATGAGCAACAGACTGTGACCTCGGTTACCTCAGAATTAGGCTGCACTTCCCCCTAACATTTGACTGGTACTTGCTGATGGTTGAGTTAGATCAACAAGATACTTGCCATGGCGGCAAGTATTTTGTTTCTCCACCAGGCTATTATCAATTGCGCCTGCAGTGTCTATCCCACACCCACCCGCCCACGAGGATCAGCACGCTCACGACCGCGTTTAGAACCCGTGCAAGCAATTGATTTGGGTGCCACAAACCGACGACCTCGGCTGCCTCTACTTTATGGTAAACTTACCGACTGGTTTGTTAAAACATAGAGCATCTCTGCAACCAGTTTTTTATCATCCCAATAATTTGGGGGAGGCTGTGAGTTTGCAACCAGATGCCACCCGTTTGCGAACCCACATACCCCAACTTATTGAAAAGGTACCAATTTTTTATATCATAGGAGGCCAAAAATGGCAAAGAAATGGGTTTATCTATTTGACGAGGTCGCCGTGGCGGAAGCGTATGCCGGTTCGTGGGAGGGCGTGCGCGCCATGCTGGGCGGCAAAGGCTCCGGTCTGGCGGATATGACGCGTGCCGGCGTGCCGGTCCCGCCCGGTTTCACCGTCACGACCGAGGCCTGCAACGCCTATTCGGCAGCCGGCAAATTCCCCGAAGGGATGTGGGAACAGGAACTGGCCGCGCTGAAAGTGGTTGAGCAAAAAACTGGTAAAAAATTCGGCGACCCGGCAAATCCGCTGCTGGTCTCGTGCCGCTCCGGCGCCAAATTTTCCATGCCCGGCATGATGGACACCGTCCTGAATATCGGCCTGAACGACATGACCGCCGAGAGTATGATCAAACTGACCGGCAACCCGCGCTTCGTCTACGATTCGTACCGCCGGCTGGTTGAGATGTTCGGCTCGGTGGTGCTGGGCATCCCAGACGAGCCTTTCGAAGAGGCGCTGAAAGAGTATAAACATAAGAATAATTACAAACTCGACACCGAAATGACCGCTGACGACTGGAAAGCGATGGTCGCAACCTTCAAAGCGATTGTCAGGAAAGAAAAGGGGTTCGACTTCCCGCATGAGGTCGAGAGGCAATTGGAACTGGCAACCGAGGCGGTCTTCAAATCCTGGAACGGTAAACGGGCTGTGGACTACCGTCGCGCCACCAACATTCCCGATGATTTGGGCACGGCGGTCAACATCCAGACGATGGCGTTTGGTAACATGGGCGATGACTCGGGCACCGGCGTGGCCTTCACCCGCAACCCGTCCACCGGCGATAAAAAGATGATGGGCGATTACCTGCTCAATGCCCAAGGCGAGGACGTGGTGGCCGGTATCCGCAACGCCAACCCGATCGCCGAGCTGGTCAACGAAATGCCCGCCGTCTACAACCAGTTCATGGACATCACCGCCAGACTGGAAAAGCACTACAAAGACATGCAGGATGTCGAGTTCACCATCGAACGCGGCAAGCTGTGGATGCTCCAGACGCGCAGCGGCAAACGCACCGCCAAGGCCGCGGTCAAGATTGCAGTGGACATGGCAAATGAAGGCCTGATTACGCAGGAAGAGGCTGTGCTGCGCGTCACGCCGGAGCAGGTGGATGCGCTCCTGCATCCGCAGTTCGACGAAAGAGCGATGAAAGAGGCCGAAAAGGCCGGCGCGTTCTTTGCCAAAGGTGTCAACGCCTCGCCCGGCGCGGCGGTTGGCCAGGCCTATTTCGACGCCGACACCGCCGAGAAAATGGCAAAAGAGGGCAAACAGGATGTCATCATGGTGCGCCCGTTCACCAAGCCGGATGATGTGCATGGCATGATCGCCTCCAAAGGCGTGCTGACCAGCGAAGGCGGAGCAACCTCCCATGCGGCGGTGGTGGCGCGCCAGTTCGGCATCCCGTGCGTGGTCGGGGCGGCCGCCATCAAGCTTGACCTCGAAAAACGCGTCATGGAAGTGGATGGCAAGCTGGTCAAAGAAGGCGAGTGGATTTCGGTGGACGGCACGACCGGCCAGGTTTTCATCGGCAAGATACCGATGGTCGCACCCTCGCTCGAAGAACAGACCGACCTGTTGACTTTGCTCGGCTGGGCGGACGCCATCTGCGCCCGCGACGGGATGCGTTCCGCTCCGCAGGGCTGGCCGAGGCGCGGCCTGCAGGTGTGGGCCAACGCGGATTATCCACAGGACGCCCGCCGCGCCCGCTCGTACGGCGCGGTCGGCATTGGCCTGTGCCGCACCGAGCACATGTTCTTCGAGCCGGAGCGCCTGCCGATTGTCCAGCGCATGATCCTGGCGGATACGTCCGCAGAACGCACTGCCGCGCTGAATGAATTGCTGCCCTTCCAGCGCAAGGATTTCGACGGCCTGTTCGAGGCCATGGACGGCTATCCAGTCATCATCCGCCTGATTGACCCACCGCTGCACGAGTTCATGCCCGACGAAGAAGCGCTGCTCGAAGAAGTCATCACCATGCGCGTCAAAAACGAGAGTAAAGGCCTGGCCGAGAAAGAGAGACTGCTGGCCGACATCAAGTCCATGCACGAATCGAATCCGATGATGGGCCTGCGCGGCGTGCGCCTGAGCATCGTCATGCCCGAAATCGTCGCGATGCAGGTGCGCGCCATCTTCGAAGCCGCCGCCGATTGCACCCAGCGCGGCATCGCCGTCAAACCCGAGGTGATGATCCCGCTGACCGGCACGGTCAAGGAACTGGAATGGATCCAGCCGCGCCTGGTGCGCATCGCCGCAGCGGTCATGGATGAAAAAGGCGTTAAGTTCGAATATAAATTCGGCACGATGATCGAAATCCCGCGCGCCTGCGTCACCGCCGCCGAGATTGCCACGCTGGCCGAGTTCTTCTCCTTCGGCACCAACGACCTGACCCAGATGACCTTCGGCTACAGCCGCGACGACGCCGAGCGCAATTTCCTGGTCACTTACGTGGAGCAGGGCATTTTGCCGGTGAACCCGTTCCAGACACTCGACCGCGAGGGCGTGGGCAAACTGATGGAATGGGCAGTCACCGATGGCCGCAAAACCCGCCCGGACCTGGAAGTGGGTATCTGCGGCGAACACGGCGGCGACCCCGAGTCCATCGAATGGTGTCACATCATCGGCAACAACTATGTGAGCTGCTCGCCATTCCGTGTGCCGATTGCGCGTCTCGCCGCGGCGCATGTGGCATTGAAGTATAGCGGGAAGAAGATTGCGGAGGATAAATAGACCGGTTCCCCGGCCCACATCATGCTTGGCCCTGGCCCAAGCATGACCAGCCCGCGCGTCCTGCGCGGCATGGCCAGTCCATCCATCGGACATCTTAATCCATAAATAAATGACAACGCTGACACCCGCAGCCACAATTGAACGTTATTTCAGGGTTGCCCTTTACCTGGGCTTCTTTACCGTTCTTTATAATCTGCTCGAAGGTCTGGTCTCCATTTACTTTGGCGTGCAGGATGAAACATTGACCCTCTTCGGTTTCGGCATGGATAGTTTTATCGAAGTGCTGTCAGGAACCGGTATCATCGCCATGATCCTGCGCATCCAGCGCAACCCGGGCACGCCGCGGTCCGCTTTCGAGCAAACTGCCCTGCGCGTCACCGGGACGAGTTTCTACCTCCTGGCGGTAAGCCTGTTTGCCACGGCAATTTACAACCTGGTCACACAACATAAGCCGGAGACCACGCTGCCGGGCGTCATCATCGCGCTCATCTCTATCGCCAGCATGTGGGCGCTGGTGGCCGCCAAGCGCAAGGTCGGCCGCGCCCTGCATTCGGCGCCAATCCTGGCGGACGCCAACTGCACGCTGGTGTGCATCTACATGTCGCTGGTTTTGCTGGCAGCCAGTTTAATTTACCAACTGACCGGCTTCGGTTTCGTGGACAGCCTGGGCGCGCTGGGGTTGATCTTCCTCTCGGCCCGCGAGGGACGCGAGTCATTTGAAAAGGCCAGGGGGATGAAATGTGAATGTGAGGATTGAGGATTTACGATTGTTAGAGGAGGGTGCAAAGAAAAGGCCGTTACAAATCGAGTATACTCGATAGAGAGATTCTATACTGGATTCCCGACACTATTGTTGCGGGAAACATGGTCATATGCCGTGATTCACGCCAATTTTGTGTCGTGGTATATAAGTTCTGCGTCATGCCCTTCCAATCCGAGTGTGTCGGTCGCGTGCAAGTCTGGTCTGAAAGTGAATCGCATATCCTACACGATAACATGGTACACCTATGATTGAGCAAATACGCGCCAAGATTCAAGCGGGACAGTTTGAGTTCTCAAAACACGCTGTTGACCAAAGCGTCCTTCGCCAAATCAGCGTACAGGAATTGCGCGAGGCGATTGCGAATGGCAAGATTATCGAAGACTATCCAGAAGACAAGTATGGTCCGAGTTGTCTAGTGTTGGGTTTTACACGGGCGGGCAGACCATTGCACATTCAAAGCAGTTATCCTTCTCGCCCGTTGGTCAAAATCATCACGCTATATGAACCAGACCCAGCCGAATGGATTGATTTCAGAATAAGGAGAACGTGAGATGAACGCATATCAGAAAGAAAGACTGGTGGAGCGGAGAGTCACATACACGCTCGATATGAACGGCCAACTCATTGTTGTTGAGAATGTTCCCGCGCGAGTGAACGTGGAAACAGGCGAACAATTGTTTTCACCTGACACGGTGGAACGTCTGCAAAAGATGATTTGGAAACAAAGTAAACCCAAGCGTGTGATTCAAGTCCCTGTGTACGAGTATGCCTAAACGGAACATGCACGAACGCAGAACACACGCCCCCCGACAACGGCACGCGCCGTTTTCTGGCGCGGCGGGTTGGCAAAAGGGGAAGCGTTTTCATTTCGGAGCGTGCCGTTGCGGGGGGGCTACAGCGTTCTGCGTCATGCCTTTTCAATCCAAACACCGTGCGCTAGTCATGAGTCGGTACAATCGCTATTCAAGGAAACACAAATTGGAGACGATCAGAAAACTTCGCGGGGCAAACATAGATATTGACTTGGCGACTTCGCCAGACATGATTCCGTGGAGCCAAGACAAATGTCCTTGGAACGAAACGGAAGGAACTAATGAGCATAAGTGCGCGGTGAAGAATACTTCCATATGCCGCTATTTCTGTGGAGTTGAGTATGGGGACACACTCTTGTGCTGTTACCCCCATGAAAATCCCCTCAAAGACAAGAAGTGAGTTATGTCTGCCAGGACTGCGTAGGGTGGTCGGCATGTGGCACAGCGTTTATCGGTTAGAATAAGCCCATGAAACCTTTCCAGCGGCTGATACTGACGGTTACCTTGTTGTTGCTCACCGCATGTCAGCCAAAAGTTTCCAAAACCGCCGTTCAAATCATAGCTGACGGTCAAGTTCATACTCTTTCGACGGCCGAGCGCCGGCCGGACAAATTACTGGCCGAGGCTGGGCTGACGCTCGGCGCGAACGACCGCCTGCTCTACATCGGCTCGTCCATCCTACTCGACCAACCCCTCCCCGAAGCAAAAACCTACATCCTACAAATCCGCCGCGCCGTACCACTCACGTTGAAAAATAATGGCCAGACTCAGGTAATACAATCCTCTGCATTGACCGTTGGCCAGGCGCTGGCGGAGGCGGGCATCCAACTCTACGCCGCCGACCTGCTCGACCCGCCCGCCGGGACGCCCATCACTGGTTCGCTAAGCGTGACGCACACACCCTCGCGCGAGTACACTGTCAGTATGGATGGCAGGTCACTCGTCATCCGCTCGGCGGCCGGGACGGTCGGACAGGCGCTGGCTCAGGCCGGCATCCCGCTCCAGGGGTTGGATATCAGCCTGCCGTCCGAATACGCCCCGCTGCCCGAAGACGGGCAAATCCGCATCGAGCGCGTCGTCGAGACCGTCACGCTGACCCAAAAATCCCTGCCGTTCAACTCCCGCTTCGAAGCCTCGGCCGACCTGGAACTGGACCAGCAGAGCATCCTGCAGGGCGGTGAAGCGGGTTTGGCGATGAGCCGGGTGCGCATCCGTTACGCGGACGGGCAGGAGGTGGCGCGCCAGGCTGAAAGCGAGAGCGTCGTCCGGCCGGCGCGAGACCGGGTGACCGGCTTCGGGACAAAGATCGTCATCCGCTCGGCGAGCGTTGACGGGCTCGCGCTGCAATTCTGGCGCGCGGTGCGCGTCTATACCACATCCTATTCGCCCTGCCGCTCGGGCGGCAACCGCTGCTACTACGGCACCTCAAGCGGCAAGCTGGTGCAAAAAGGCGTGGCGGCGGTGGTGGCGCGTTGGTGGGCATACATGGTCGGCCAACCCATCTACGTTCCAGGCTATGGTTACGCCACCATCGAAGATATCGGCGGCGGCTTCCCAGACCGTTATTGGATTGACCTGGGCTGGAGCGACAGCGACTACCAACCGATGACAGGCTGGACGACTGTTTATTTCCTGACGCCCGTGCCGGATAAAATTTTGTATAGCCTGCCATACCGATGAAAAACGATTCTCTCCCGGCGCTCAACATCCCCGCCATCCTGCGCCAGTACGATTTGCGCCCCAGCAAAGGATTGGGACAGAACTTCCTGCTGGACGATTCTGCCTCGGCCAAGATCGCCGCTATGGCCGACATCCAACCCCACGACACGGTACTGGAAATCGGCCCTGGATTAGGCTCCCTGACCCGTCACCTGGCGCTGGCCGCCGCCCAAGTGGTGGCGGTCGAACTGGACGAAAGCCTGTTCCCAGCCCTACGCGCCATCCTCGCCCCCTACGCCAATGTTCGTTTTATTCACGGCGATATCCTCAAGCTTCGGCCTGCCGACTTGGTCGCCGCGCCGGACTATCTGGTGGTCGCCAATATCCCATATTACATCACCTCCATCTTGTTGCGCCACTTGCTCGCCAGCTCCGCGCAAGGAGAAGGCGCTCCGCGTCCGCGCCGGATGGTGCTGACCGTGCAAGAGGAGGTAGCCAAACGCATCTGCGCCGGGCCGGGGCAAATGAGCCTGCTGGCGCTCAGCGTGCAGGTGTATGGCAAAGCCGAGATCGCGGCGCGCATCCCGGCCGGAGCTTTTTACCCCGTCCCGAAGGTCGATTCGGCCGTCTTGCAGATCAACATATACCCATCCCCCCTGATCCCCTATCCCCTGCTCGATAAATTCTTCTGGCTGGCCAAGGCCGGCTTCGGTCAGAAGCGCAAGACCTTGCGTAATGCCCTCGCCACGATCCTGCCGCGTGAAGAAGCTGAACAACGCTTGGTAGCGGCCAGGATCGATGCACAGCGGCGGGCAGAGACGCTCAGTTTGGAAGAATGGGGGGCTTTAAGTAAAAAGTTATCAGTGAGCAGCGAGTAATGAACAGTCGTCAGTAAACTCCGCTAACGGATCACCGGCAGGCGCGCCGCAGCGCCCTGACGGCGTAACTCGCGGTATGTCCTCAGCATAAACCAAACTAACACAGCCGCCTCGATCTGAATCCTGAAAGACATCTTCGATTTTCCCCAGCGACGGTCGGCAAAATAGATCGGCACTTCCCCAACGCGATATTTCAGACAGTAAGCCAGATATGCCATTTCTACCATGAAGACGTAGCCATTTGCCCGGATGTGATCCAATGGCATACCCAGCAGCGTCTCGCGCCGCCAGAGGCGGAAACCGGTGGTCACATCCCGCAGGGACATGCTCAGGATGGTGCGGGCGTAGAAATTTCCCCAGGCAGAGAGACTTTTACGCCACAGCGGCCAGCGCTCGTCAACCCGGCCGCCTGGCACGTAACGGGAACCCAGCACCAGGTCACAGCTCTCGAGGCGGGCTGCCATTTCGACCAGCGCGGCGGGATCGTGGGAGAAATCCGCGTCCATTTGGGCAACAGCTTGTGCGCTGTCTTCGAGAGCGGCTTTGAATCCGGCCAAGTAGGCGGTACGCAGGCCAAGTTTGCCGGGGCGATGGATGACGCGCAGGCGTCCGGGATGCAGCGCGGCAAGCTCGTCCGCCAGCCGGCCGCTGCCGTCCGGGCTGTTGTCGTCCACCACCAGCAAGGATAAATCCAGTGGAAGCGCAAACAAAGCGGAGACTAGCTTCGGCAGGTTCTCCGCTTCGTTATAGGTTGGAATGATAACTGTAATGCGCAAATAACACTCCTATAATTTCCTAAAACGATCCTCGCCGGAAAGCAACTCGCCGATTATAACCGCCAGCCGTTTACTCTGTAGTGTGACCTGCTGGCGGTCCTTAATCGGGTAGAAATAATGGCTCTTTGGGATTTTCCGCGATTCGTACACGGATTGCACGGATTTCACCCTGGCCTAGCCCGCCAGGGCAGGCGGAATCACACGGAGAAAACTTTAAAAAATCCGTGCTTTTTCCGTGTTGTCCGTGAAATCCGTGTCCAAACGGTTTTTTAATCACGGCGATTCCCAATGAGCCGTTTTTTTGTTTTACGGCTGACATGCTGCCTTCTAAGTGATCGGCTCTTTTTGAATGACAAATTCACAGATTTCATCCCCAACAGCCACGCACTTCGATTCGTTCATCCGGAATTCCATGCCTCCAGAGACCCATGCCAGGCCGGCCTGGAGCAAACCGGTGGCAATATAGCAAACCGGTTTATCCGCCCCCTTCCGTCCCCAACAGACCGGACAGCGGTGGATGGTATAGAAAAATTCGTTGTCCTTCTCTTCGACTGTTGAGTGCTGGTCACTGACCTGGGAAAAGATTTTAGCCATGGCCAGCAAGCCAATGCGCAACTTGGCTTGCAGAGGCAACACCTTGAAGGCCAAATCACTGACCCCGGCCAGAGCGCCAAAATTACGCAAGGCATCGTTGAAAGTAGCGCGCCCGGCGCGTAAGGATAAGCCGCGTCCGCCGCGCGGTCCGTACATTTCCTCCAAAGCGATATGAATGGACGAGAATGCTGAAAAATCAAACTCACGCCCCAGATTATCCGGCGGATAATTATCAATCAAGTGGCTAAGGCCAGCCAGATTGAGTATGGCATTCAATCCGTTCTTACCCATGATTTCTTCATACGCTTGGATGGCAATGCGCGCGAACTTGTTCGCGTAGTACCAGCCACTTTCCGGAATTCGCTCCACAGCACTCCGCCAATCTAGATCAATTTAGTGAGATCTTCAGCCGCCCGGCGCATATCCAGAAAAATCAGGCCAAGCTTGGCCTGTTCACGCGCCAATGCGGTCAGCACGGCCTCCTGACCAACGGACATCAGCACGACATAGCCTTTTTCACCTTTAATGTACACCTGCTCGAGCGAGCCGCGTCCCAATTCGGTGGCAATGCGTTCACCCAGCGAAAGCATGGCCGCAGACATGGCGGATACGCGGTCCTCTTCCACGCCCTGCGGCAGGGCCGAAGCAATGCTGAGACCGTCTACACTGACCACCGCTGAAGCCTCGATATCCGGCGACGAAGCCTGAAGCTCGCGCAAGCGATCTACCATCAGTTGGGTGCGATTCTTGGTCAAGAGCGCTCCTCGTGTATCAGGGGGTTAGAAAAAAGGACGCAAGAGAGATTGGCAATAATTTAGCACATGGCGGATATTGTGTCAAGTTGAATGCTTCATCACATCACATGCTATAATGCCCATCGGTTGTATCGCACAGGTATATGATGGGACGCTTTCTCGAAACATTGACGATCTTTCTCCTGCTGGTTACGCTTTTGCCTACCCGCGCTGTCAAAGCTGTGCAGGGGGATGATCCTGCCGCGCGTGAAGCGGACAGCGGCGCCATTCTCTGCCCTCCGGCCGTCTACCTGTCACCCCAGGATGATTGTCTCCCGCTCGGTCCGGCGCAATTCCTGACCGCTATGGCCGCGCAGGGCATCATCTTCCCGATCCATCCGCTGCCAGCCTATGCCCCCAGCCCGAATCTGAATAATATCCCTTTTTCGTACTTCAAAGTAACCGTAGAGGGTTTGCCGCTCTACGCAACGCTGGAGGCTGCTATGGCAGATCAACCCTCTGGTCAGGTCATTCAACCAGGTTTCCTGTACGTCTCTTACGAGCAGCGGGTCAAGAATGATCAGGGAGTCTTCTACTACCTGCGCTCGGGCGCCTGGATGCGCGGCGAAGGCGCACGCGCCGCCCCGCCCACGTTCCAGGGGCTGCGCTTCAGTTCCACACCGCGCAATTCTTTCGGATGGGTTCTTACGGAAGCCGAGGGACGCGTCGCCCCTGGGTTCGCCAGCCCCTATACCGGCCAGACATACAATCGCTTCGATATTGTGCAGGTATATTCGACGCAAGTGGTAAATAATGTGGAATGGGATCTGATCGGACCAAACGAATGGCTGGAAGCGCGCCTGGTGGCGCGCCTCGACTCTCGACGTAGGCCCCCGGAAGGGGTCATGGGGGAACGCTGGATTGATATCAATCTTAATGAACAGACCCTGGGCGTCTATGAGAACGATCAACTGGTGTATGCCACCTTGGTAGCCAGCGGAGTCGAACCATTCTGGACGCGCCCCGGCCTGTTCCAGATTTACCAGAAATTGGAGAAAACGACCATGAGTGGCTCCTTCGAGGCCGATAGGTCAGACTATTATTACCTCGAAGACGTGCCCTGGACGATGTACTATGACCAAGCGCGCGCCCTGCACGGCGCTTACTGGCACACGTTGTTTGGCTATCCCCGTTCACATGGCTGCGTCAACTTGTCCATCGGGGATGCCAGATGGCTGTTTGACTGGGCCAGGGAGGGTGACTGGGTCTATGTCTACGATCCATCTGGCCAAACGCCAACCGACCCGGCGTATTACGGCGCGGGTGCGCCTTGACGCCAACCAGTGCGTGTGGTATATTTTCGCCCGCTAATGGTCCCGTGGTGTAGCGGTTTAACATGCGGCCCTGTCAAGGCCGAGATCGCGGGTTCGAATCCCGTCGGGGCCGCTCGAAGTAAACAGGTAGACAGAAAAGAAAAAACCCGGAAAATACCGACTTCTCCGGGTTTTTCTTTTGTTTTAACGCCCTCCGGCTGCTGCCGGCGGGAGTTTTGCCAAGCTCCATTCGACAAAAATGTAACGCGCCGCGGCGTTCCCCAGCGTGACCGGCAGGTTTTCCACGTCAATGGTGATGGTCTGGTTGAATGGCAGGATCTCGACGACAGCCACCCTCTTGCCGGGGATTACATGTTTCGTTTCCAGGTAACCGAGCAGTTGGGCGTTCTCTTCCGCCAGCTCATGGATGCGCCGGATGATGACCGTCTCCCCGGCCGGGATTTCCGTTAGCGGAACCCAGGCCGCGACCGCCTGCTCGCAGCCGGGCAGAGGGTTGCCGTGCGGACAGGTTTGCGGGTGGCCGAGCTGTTCCATCAGCGCGGCTTCGGTCATGGCTGAGATGGCATGTTCCAACTGGTGAGCTTCCCCATGCAGCTTGGACCAGGGCAGGGTCTCGAGCATCATCCATTCCATCAGCATGTGACGGCGCATGACCACCCGCGCCACGTTCCAGCCAGCTTCGGTCAGGTGGGTGCCGTCCTGGCTCATGGTGATCAGGCCATCGCGGGTCATGCGTTTGAGGGTATTTGTCACGGTGGGAGGGGTGACGCCCAGCAGTTCGGCCAGCCGCGACCCGACCACAGGTTCATTGTCGCGTTCCATCACGTAGATGAGTGACAGGTAGTCCTGGACGGTAGCGCTCAGGTCCGATATTTCCTTGGTGCTCGAGCTGGTTACATTTGTCATGGTAAAATATCGCGGTTTTTACTATGCTAATATGGGATATTAGCATATAATAATAACGACGCTGCTATTCCCATTATATCACCCCCCACACTCCCCCTCTCTGCTTCCACAGAGATACCAAAACCCCAGGAGACGCATATGCTCGAAAAAAAACACCGGATTTCGATGGCTGAGATGACAGCCGGGGAAAATGCCACCATCCTGCTTTTCCAGGGCGGACGGACCGTCAGCAACCGGCTGGCGTCGCTTGGCTTCACGCCAGGTGTGCGCGTCAATATGACCCAGAACTACGGGCGCGGACCGTTGATCGTCACCGTGCGCGGCACGCGCGTGGCGCTGGGACGCGGCGAGGCGGCCAAGATCATCGTCGAGCGAGGCGCGAATGAATGAGTGTCACGACACCCCGCTCAAAACTAATACGCCTCCAACGTTCGTGAATGCGGACGCTCCGCTGATCGCCCTGGCGGGCCAGCCGAACATGGGCAAGTCCACAGTCTTCAATCTGTTGACCGGCCTGAACCAGCACGTGGGCAACTGGCCCGGCAAAACGGTGGAGCGCCGCGAAGGCCATTTCGGCCTTGCTGGGCGCAGCGTCCGCCTGGTGGATCTGCCCGGCACCTACAGCCTGACGGCCAATTCACCTGAGGAGGTGATCGCCCGTGAGTTCATCCTGCGCGAGCAACCGTCTGTGGTGGTGGCAGTCGTCAGCGCGGCAAACCTGGAGCGCAGCCTGTACCTGGTGGCTGAACTGGCCGCGCTGGACACACCGCTGGTGGTGGCCTTGAACATGATGGACATGGCCGCGCAGGAGGGTGTTCACGTGGAGGCGCAGGTGCTGGAGGCAGCGCTGGGACTGCCAGTCGTCCCGATGACAGCCTCCCGGGCGATCGGGGTGCGCGAGCTGCTGCGGGTGGTGGAAGATATCCTGAACGGGAAACAGGCGCTCAGTCCGCACCCGCCCGAGGTGCGCGCTGACCACCGCGAGGTTCTGGAAAAGATCGAGGAACTGATTACGGCGTACGTCCCGGAGCCGTATCCGCAGAACTGGGCAGCGCTCAAGCTGCTGGAGGGCGATGCTGAAGTGTCGCGCATGATGCAGGCAGCGCTGCCGACCAAAGTCTGGGAGTCTGTCCATGATGTTCTCCGCGCCCACGATGACGCTTTCCTGGCAGTGGCCTCGGGACGTTACGAGTGGATCGGACGCATGGTGCGCGCCGCAGTGACGCGGCCCAAGATCGGGCAGGTCGGGCTGACCGAGCGCCTCGACCGCTGGGCAGCGCACCCGTTCTGGGGCCTGCTCATTCTGACCGGTATCCTGGGGATGGTCTTTGGGCTGACGTTCACGCTTGGCACGCCGCTCCAGGAGTGGTTCGACGGGCGGATCGTCGCCCCGCTGGCCGGGCTGGCTTCGCAGGGGCTGGCAAGCTCGCCAACCTGGCTGCGAGGCCTGGCCGCGGACGGCGTGATCGGCGGGGTCGGATCGGTGCTGACTTTCCTGCCCATCCTGGTGATCTTCTTCGCCACCTTCGCCCTGCTCGAAGATGTGGGTTACATGGCGCGGGCTGCATACGTGATGGACAACCTGATGCACCTGATGGGACTGCACGGAAAGTCGTTCCTGCCGCTCTTCCTGGGGTTTGGCTGCAACGTGCCGGCCATTATGGGCACGCGCGTGATCGACTCGTGGCCGGCGCGCCTGCTGACGATCTTGATCGCCCCGCTGGTGCCTTGCACGGCGCGCATGGCAGTGGTGGCCTTCATCGCACCGGCTTTTTTCGGCGCGGACGCCATCTGGGTTTCGTGGGGATTGGTAATGCTCTCTCTGCTGGCCTTGGTTTCGAGCGGCGCGCTGCTCAACCGGGTCATTTTCAAGGGCGAGCGTTCGGCTTTCATTATGGAAATACCGCTCTACCATATCCCCAATGCACGCACGATCGGCCTGCTGGTCTGGCAGCGTTCGTTATTGTTCGTCAAGAAGGCTGGAACGACCATCCTGGCGATGTCGCTGCTAGTATGGCTGATGTCTTACCTGCCTGATGGCGATCTGAACACCAGCTTCCTGGCCCGCTTCGGGCAATTCCTCGAACCAGTGGGGAGATGGATGGGATTAGACTGGCGGCTAACGGTTGCGCTCCTCACCAGTTTCCCGGCCAAAGAGAATGCCATCGCGACCCTGGGCGTGCTGTTCGGCAGCTCCCCCGAAGCCGGGTTGTCCAATACGTTAGCCGCGTCATTTTCGGCGGCTTCCGCCCTGTCATTCCTGGTGGTGACGATGCTCTTCATCCCCTGCGTGGCGACTGTCTCGGCGACGCGGCAGGAAACCAATTCCTGGCGCTGGATGCTCGTGAGCGTGTTCCTGCTGCTGGCGATCTCGGTCACGGCCGGGGCGGCGGCGTATCATTTGGCTGTGTTTCTGGGACGATAACCATGCTCGAAGAACTACTTGCCGAGATCCGCTCCGGCGGCACGTTCGAGACCGGCAGCCTGGCTGCCCGGCTGGGGACGACTCCCGAACTGGTGCAAGCCATGCTGGAGCATCTCCAGCGCGCGGGGTATATCCAGCCTTATCTTCCGTGCAGCGATGGGTGCGGCGGGTGCGGTTTGCGAAGCGAGTGCGGTCGCCCGGTAAAGACAACTACGCTAGGGATTGTAAACCGAAAGGTAACTATTCAGCCAGCGCTGAGTACACCGATTTGTCACTCTGAGCGGAGCGAAGAGTCCCCTCCAGCGTGGGGGATGCTTCGTCGCACACCGTCCTGGCGGTCGGTGCCAGGGAAAAACGCTCCTCAGCATGACAAGCCTGAATAGTTACCGGGAAACTTTAAAGCCGATGTTAAATAGAGCGTTAACCGATGAGCGTGTGGACGCACTGATAGTTCCAATTGGCAAGGGCGAATTGGTGTGCCGCAAGGTTTGAAAAAATCGCCAGATAAAATGCCACCCAACAAAACTGCCCAACAAAGCGTTTCTCAGAAACAACAACCTCGCGAGCGACTTTTTGTTCATTCCCGGACGAGTCATTCCGTGCAAATTGGCGCTGAAAGTTGAGCGCAGTCCAAAAAACGGCTCAAATCCTGCCTCATGTATTTGATGCTTCGACAGGCTCAGCACAAGTCTGTTGTTCTTCGTACTTCTTCTCGTACTCTTCCACGCTCAACGCTTCTGGCCGCAGATTTTGGCAGTATTGAAGATGCGTATGCACTCGTCAAACGCTTGTTGGGTCTCGCTTATTTTTGGTGCGGCGCTCAGAATGCGGTCGAGATCCAAGTCTGTGCGACCTGGTTACCCTATGCGGTTTTGGTGGATTTCACCGACAGCGTAGCGGAGGCGCTCAATCAACCCTTCGCAGCGATCTCAATGGAGATGGTGTATCGCAGCCTTCAGCAATCTCATCTACGGCTTGAGGAACGTGTAAAATTGCGATATAATTGCAAATATACACAAGGAGACGAAATGAGCGAAACTTATATCACCCGAAGTCTGGAACCCATTCTGCACAAGGCCGTCCGTGAATTCCCGGCAGTCGTGCTGGTCGGCCCGCGCCAGTCCGGCAAGACCACTCTCCTTCAGCATCTCTATGGGGATCAATATCCCATTATTTCGATGGAGCCTCCGGATGTCCGCATTGCCGCATTAAACGACCCGCGCGGATTGCTCGACCTGTATCCCCCGCCGGCCGTCTTCGATGAAATCCAATATGCCCCTGTGCTGCTCCCCTACATCAAAGAGCAAGTGGACACACACCGTGATCGTCCGGGCCAGTACCTCCTGACCGGCTCCCAGAACCTGCTCTTGATGCAGCAGGTCACCGAAAGCCTGGCCGGACGTGCGGCTGTCCTGAAATTGCTGCCCATGTCGCGCTGGGAAGTCAACCGCGACCCGCAGCGAACGCTGCCATGGGAAGCTGGAGGGGCATCCAACCTACCAGGCCAGCCTGCCTCGGAATTGTGGGAGCAGATCCTGCGAGGCTTCTATCCGGAAATCGTCTGTAACCCTGACCGCGATGTCCGGCTATGGCAGGCCAGCTATGTGCAGACCTACCTGGAACGGGATGTCCGCAACCTGCGCAACATCGGCGACCTGACCCTGTTCCAGACCTTCCTGCGCACCCTGGCTGCCCGCAGCGCGCAAATCCTGAACCTGAGCGAACTCGCCAGAGACGTGGGTGTATCGGTCAACACGGCTAAAGATTGGATTTCCATCCTGGAGGCCAGTTTCCAGATCTTCATCCTGCGGCCGTATTACGCCAACATCGGCAAGCGCCTGGTCAAATCCCCCAAGGTCTACTTCGTGGACACCGGCCTGCTGTGCTACCTGGTCGGGCTTCGGGATACCGAACATGCCGCCTCCGGCCCGATGGGGGGCGCGATTTTCGAAAACCTGGTCGTCG
>DYHT01000004.1:61322-84788 GCA_020723995.1 Chloroflexus sp. | reverse complement strand
AACAGCCTTTTCTGGCTTCAATTACTCCCTTGACAAATTACCGAATCGCTTTCATAGCATATCTCATACTTTCTCGCCTATAGGCTCTTTGGGAGTTGCTGTGATTCTGTACACCCCCGAACTGCGGGGGTACACGGATGCCACGGATTTCACGGATTCACACGGAAAAAAGCATTAAAAATCCGTGTTTTTCCGTGTCCGTCCGCCGTAGGATCCGTGTCCAAAAGGTCTTAGTCACGGCGATTCCTAATGAACCCGCCTATATATATTTCATCATTCACAATGTTGAACGGAATTGATGCAAGCGGCCTTGGCGGCGGGCCTGAAATGACATGGCCATCAATCGGATCGTAAAAGCCGGCATGACAAGGGCAGGCAAACTGACCGATCTCCTTATTCCACTTAACGATGCAGGCGAAGTGAGTACACACCGCTGAGAATGCCCGTAAACCTTGGGATGTATTTACCACGATAGCCGGGTAACGCCCGAATAGGACAGTCTTGCTTTCGTTTTCGGGCAATTCATCTATTCTACCCACCCGAACTGGCTCAGTGGGGGAATCCTCCAGATTCGAGGGGTAAAAGTATGCCACAATTGGTGCGATGGTGACGGCTAACCCAGTTGCTGGAAGAACCCGGCTGACGATCTTGATAAAATCGCGGCGGGTGATTTTGCTCATATTTGCTCAACCTCCTCTACTCCTCATCACGGCAAATCCCAGATAAAGACCCGTTCCGGCGCGTCCACGCTCTTGATGGTCAGGGTCAGTTTCGTGGCTCCATCCAACACTGGTTTCCCCTCTACGCTGGCAGGGAAGGAAAGCGTACCCGAAACGTGGTGCCCCCCGGTTGGCCGTCCCATGCGACAGCCTAGAGCTCGACGCCGGTATCGGTGGTCAGGGTGGCAAGGGTTGCCAAATCCATGCTCAAGTCAATTGAGTGAGTATTCAAAGAAACCTGGAAGTCCAACGTTTGACCAGGGTTGTCAAGATTCAAAGGTATCACTTCCACAACCACCGCTCCCTGCTCGTCGGTACGCGTCGAACTTTCGGTTGTTTGTTGAACGGTGGCAGGCGCGGCTGCTGTCGCCGGGACGCTGGGAGGCTGCGTCGGCGTTGCTGCTGGGACGCCAAGAGGCTGCGTCGGCGTTGCTGCTGGGCCGCAGGCGGATAGGAAGAGTGCCATCAAAACCACAAGAAAGGTTGAGAGAAGAACAGGTTTCATGCAGTCTCCGTTGCAGGGATATAGGATGTCATTTGCATGGCTTTTCGTCGCTCTTTGAAAAAAAAAATGGTCAGTATGACCGCGACACCGATTATGGCAAAATCCATTTCTATAATACTCTTTCACTGCAAGCGTGTCATGCGCCACGTAGCCTTTTCCTGTGTAAGCAATCTTGCTTATTTCTAAACCCGGGAAATTTATAAGCAAAACTGCCTATGGAGGTATGCGAGGAATGGCGCTAGGTTTACGGAAAGCAAATCTTTATACTTGGGGTGCCGGAGTATTGGATGATTAATACCGCACCCTTCCTGGTTCTGGAACAACCTTGCGACGAAGCCATTGCCTGGGTTGCCCAGCAGATGAGCAGCATCGGGCTGCAAGTTGTGGTAACTTTCGACTTGCAAGTTGCCAGGACTGCACACACAGATTGTCCCTGCCCCCACCACGGCAGCGATCAATGCGATTGCCAATTGAATGTGCTTCTCGTTTACCGAAATGATGCCGATCCAATTACTCTGCTCGTCCATGGAAATGATGGCATGACTTGGTTTTCTCTGGTAGATACGCCTCAACAGCCGGCAGATCCACGCTTGGAAGCAATTATCCGGCAAGTACTTACGCCCCCTGCTGCCTTGAGTTCAATGGAACAATCCCATGCTGCTTGAAGAACGAAGTGAAATCATCCGGCGGTTGCGCATTTCCGAGGGCCATTTGCGGGGAGAAAACATGTCTATCGAACCGCAAGCCCCTGAACTCCAAACACCCTCATCCGAACGACCGCGCAACAAAACCATGATTGCCCGTAAAGCGTTATTTCTTTTGCTCGTATTCATAGCCGGGTTTGGCGGTGGGTATTTTGTTGGAAGGCAATCTATGCACACAGACCCTTCCATGTCAGAGTCGGGGAATAAGGATAAAACCATGGCGCTAATTGATGAAATCAATCCGCCCGACGGCTATAAAATCCCAGCGACTTTTGGCACCGTCGGTCCTCAGTTGCTGGCGGCAGGAGGCATTGATTATGAACAGTTCGTCCAGCTGTATCAACAGGCTGGCAGACCGTTGAGCGAGCAGCAACTTGCCCTATTGACTAACGGAAGCAATGACCAGATCATCATCAACAGAGACAATGCGCAATTCCTGCTCAACTTCTTCTGGGCGCTGGGGCTGACCAACCAGAACCCGGTGCTTACCGAAGGTCCGATGGTGGAAAACAGTCAAGGTCAAATTGGGGACTTTGCTTCCACGGGTGGATGGACGATCGGAGCAAGACCTGCCACCGAACTTTACGCCAGCACACCGATCATTTCACTGACCGAGGCGCAGCAAGTGCGCCTGGTGGAAGTCGCCTCTGCTGTTTATCGGCCTTGCTGCAATAATCCCACCCATTTTCCCGATTGCAATCATGGCATGGCCATGCTGGGATTGCTGGAACTCATGGCCTCCCAGGATGCCAGCGTGGACGCGATGTTCGAGGCGGCCAAATACGTCAATGCGTTTTGGTATCCACAGCAGATGCTGGAGATCGCAACACTCTTCCAGGCAACCCAAAACGTGGGCTTTGCCCAGGCGGATGCCCGCCAGGTGGTTGGCGCGGCGGTTTCCTCCGGCTCCGGCTTCCAGTCAGTGCATCAGTGGCTGGCAGCCAATGGCTTGTTGGAGCAGGCCCCCAACAGTGGTGGGAGTTGTGGTGTGCAATGAGCCCTCGCTTCCTTGACAAACCCCCTTATTACGCCTACAATTGTCATAATTCAGTTCCATGGATAAATACCAAGAGATGAGAAATCAAATGTGCATGTGTATGAGGCGGGGTCTGTAACCGCCGCCTCGTCAAAAGATTAACCTTCTGACGGTCAACTGCCACAGGCGGCGGACAGCCACCCCCGCGATTTACGATTTGCGTGTCTGTCTGCCGCTTTTGTTTTAAGCAGTTGACCGTTCGTTTTAACCGAAATTTAGTTTGGAGTATTTGACCATGACATTCCCAATTCTCTCTCCCTCTGATACGCTGCGAGTGTATGACGACATTTTACAAGCCATCGGTAAAACACCTCTTGTTCGCCTGACGCGGCTGGGAAGTAGTCTGCCTTGCCCAATCTATGCCAAGGTCGAGTTTTTCAACCCCGGCGGTTCGATAAAAGATCGCATCGCCGTCAACATAATCGAAGAAGCCGAACGCAGTGGACGGCTCAAACCCGGCGGTACCGTGGTGGAGTCCACTTCGGGCAACACTGGCCTCGGCCTGGCAATCGTCTGCGCGAAAAAGGGCTACAAGTCCATTTTTGTAATGCCCGATAAAATGAGCCATGAGAAAATCCAACTGCTGCGCGCCTTTGGTGCCAAAGTGGTCATCACCCCCACCGCCGTCGCGCCTGAAGACCCTCGTTCCTACTATAACGTTGCCAAGCGTCTCGTGGCGGAGACTCCCAACGCGATCCTCGCAAACCAATACCACAACCCCGAAAACCCGCGCAGTCACTACCTCACGACCGGCCCCGAAATCTGGGAACAGACTGGCAGTCGGGTCACCGATGTGGTGGTCGGGATGGGCACCGGCGGCACAATCAGCGGCGTGGGCCGTTACCTCAAAGAGCAGAATCCCAACATCCGCATCGTGGGCGTAGACCCGGTTGGCTCGTTGCTGCTGGAAACCTGGCAGCAGGGCCGTGTCCCCACGGATGCCCACCCGAAAACGTACAAAGTCGAAGGCATCGGCGAAGACTTCTTGCCCTCCACCCTGGATCTATCTGTCATTGACGAAGTAATCCGCATCGGTGATAAGGAGTCGTTTCTTTGGGCGCGCCGTCTGGTCAAGGAAGAGGGCATATTCTCTGGCGGCTCCTCGGGTACGGCCATCGCTGCGGCTGTGCTGTATGCGCAAAATCTAACCCCCGACCGCCTGCTGGTGGTGATCCTGCCCGATTCTGGCTCCCGTTACCTTTCCAAGTTTTACGACGACAAGTGGATGCGCGAGAACGGTTTCCTGGAAGCCGAATGGAGCGATTCCCCGCTGAGTGAAATTCTGGTAGCCAAACCCCTCCCGGGCCTGATTACAACCCAAGTGGACGACCACATGACCGACACGATTGCCCTCTTGAAAAAACACGATATCTCCCAGGTGCCTGTCCTCAACCCCGATGGAACTCTGGCAGGCCTTGTCACAGAAGTGGAGCTGCTCAAGCATATGTTGGAGGCTGGCCATGTTCATTCCGCCGACGAGACCATCGCCGAGATTGTGCGCCCAACGGCAGCGGTCTTTCCCGCCGACACACACCTCGAGGCGGTGCTGCCGGCCATTATGGACGGTCAGGTGGTGTTGGTGACTGAGGGCAACCGCCCGGTCGGTATCCTCACGAAAATAGACGTATTGGACTTCATCTCACGCTGGATCTGATACATCCTTGAAGGAGACATTCCATGAAATTTGAAACCTCGTGCATCCATGCCGGTCAGCGCCCTTGCCCGACCACCGGCGCAGTGATGACGCCGATTTACCAGACCGCTACATACGTGCAGGACGGGATCGGAAAGTATCGTGGATATGAATACTCACGCACCGGCAACCCCACCCGCGCCGCTCTCGAAGCCTGCCTGGCTGAACTGGAGGGCGGCCAGTTTGGGCTGGCTTTCGCATCGGGCCTGGCCGCGACGGATACAGTTCTTCGCCTGCTGGGGCCTGGCGATCACGTTCTGACCGGCAATGACGTGTATGGCGGCACCTTCCGCCTGTTCGAGCGAGTATTGCGTCCCTATGGCCTCGACTTCTCATACGTGGATACTACCGATCTCGACCAGGTAAAATCCGGCCTGCGCTCGAACACTCGCATGATCTGGCTCGAGACGCCCACTAACCCCCTCCTGAATGTGAGCGACATATCCGCTATTGCCGGGATTACCCACAGCCACCGTAATTCACCCCTTTTGGTGGTAGACAATACTTTTGCGACTCCCTACTTGCAGCGTCCTCTGGGTTTGGGGGCTGACATTGTGGTACATTCCACCACCAAATATCTGGGAGGACATTCGGATATCATCGGAGGCGCAATCGTGGGTCGAGACGAGGCGCTGCTCGAACGCCTGGCATTTCTGCAGAACGCCGTCGGAGCGGTGCCGGGACCGATGGACTGTTTCCTCGTCCTGAGAGGCATCAAGACCCTGCCCGTGCGCATGGACCGCCATTCAAGAAACGCCGCTGCAATAGCCGACTTTCTGGCTACCCATCCCAAAGTGGATCATGTTCTGTATCCTTTTCACCCTTCTCACCCCCAGGTGGATGTGGCGCGCCGGCAGATGCGGTCGGGTGGCGGTATGGTCTCGTTTATCCTGAAAGGCGGGGCGGAAGAGGCGCGCCGGGTGGCGGAAAGCACACAAACCTTCGCCCTGGCAGAGTCGTTGGGCGGAGTGGAGTCGCTGATCGAGATCCCCGCCGCGATGACCCATGCCTCCACGGCGAATTCGCCTTTGGCAGTTGACCCTGGCTTGGTGCGCCTTTCGGTAGGGATTGAGCACGTGGATGATCTTTTGGCAGATTTGGAAGGAGCCTTGGGGTAGAAAAGAGGAGACAAGATGACCTCAATTGGCAGGATCAGCAGAAGAAACCCCCACCAGGGTAGCTGCCGAATACGGCGGCGCAGCGGCCACTAGAGAAGACCAAACAGCCAGATACCATCATAGAAAGAGATCATCCGGTCAGACCTGGCCATCTTCCAGCCAAGTTGAGGGATGCCGGTTAATTTGCGCAGGATGAGCGGGTTGGTTGTGTTCTGCCAGACTGCCTGGATTTCCCCTAGAGAAAACATGGTTTTTTACCCGAAAAAGAAGAACGAACGTTCCGGCAGTTGGTGACAGAAGAATGAGTAAACAAGATAGAGTGTATTTGCTAGCCCTGTCCAGCCCATTTGCATAAATACCGGCGCCAGGAACGGCAGTGCTGCCCACAGGCCATAAACCAGCAGGAAGGCTGTGATCCAGTTTTCGCTCAACCAATCGCTGAACATGTGCAGATTACCGGAATCAATCCTGTGGGCGAATGAGGGCTTGAGCGCCGAAGCGAACAACCTGAAAATTGATTGACCACGGCAATAGTTATTGGACATATTACGCTCACAATGAGGCCAATCTTGTTTCGGTAGGGCGGGGTGTTATCCAGGGCCAGCAGATCGCTGAATCTGGCAGTACGGGCAATTCGACAGGTACCCACCTGGATTTTCGCATCCGCGTCGCGGGTGGCAGTTTCCTTGACCCGCGAGATTTCCTGCCATAGGTAACCAAGAAGTGTCTTTCAGAGAATAAAATTAGCCCACCACAATTTGCGGCGGGCTAATTATTGTGTATTTAGAGCTATGGAATCCAGTTGGAAAGTACGTTCACCACCTTGTCCGTCTGGACAGGATCATTGGTGATGAGGTGAACTGCAAAATTGTGCGGACCAGCCATCCCTTCGTGCATCATGAATATACCGGATTCAATCTTGGTGCTTTCGCCGGGTTTGAGGACCATCGAACCGATGGTCAGTGTGGGCGGTCAGCACCCCTCCAGAACTTCAATGTACGGCTTTTCCTTAAAGCGCAGCGTCCCATCACCGCTGTTGGTGACTTTGATGGTGAAAGTCTTGTTGACGCCGTATTTCACATAGCCGTAGTCAATTTTCTCCTGGTCAACAACCAGTTTGGGCGTGCCGCCTCCGGTATCGTTTCTTTGCAGGGCAAAGAAGACCACCACTAGAATCAGCAGCAGCCCGCCAATGCCAACTGCAATGAGCGGCTTTGGCAGGCCCTTGCCCTTGCGTTTTTGCCTTCTTGTTTTTTTGCTCACTTGGTAACCTCCGTGAAATGGAATGAATATAGATACGCGATGATGTTCCAGGTTTTCTCATCCGTAAATATCGAACCCCACATGGGCATGCCCGTGCCCATGCCGCCCCGGATGGTCTTGCCTAGCAGCAGAGCGGGGCTTGCGCCGAGCATGTTTGCCGGATCGGTGAAGTTGACCGGCTTTTTCATTTGCATGCCCTTAGCGCCTGTCATGTCTTCGGATGACTTTTCGCCCGCGGCTGCCAGTTTATCAGCAAACACCCCGTTCCCCGCACCGTTCTCACCGTGACAGGCAGCGCAGTTTTGGGCAAACAACTGTTTGCCGGCCGCCAAACCCTCCGGTGTGGTGTTGGACTGCCAGATGAAGGCGACTATATCCCAAAGTTGGGCGTTGTTCAGGGATTTCAGCGCAGGGTCGGAGCGAAGGTCGTTGAATGCCTGGGCGGGGGAATAGGAGCGGTAGTAATCGGTTGTCAGGTAACTGGGCGGCAGCAAGGCGGTAAACGCCGCGCCGCGCAAAGCGGAGGGTCTTTCGAGGGGCGTTACGGGGGCGGGATGAGGCGCATCAATGTCCAGGTTGAGGGTCACGTAAAGGGGCGGCGAAACAGGCTGAGGGGCGCCCAAACCGTCACTGGTCACCTCGATGGTGCCGCGCATCCGCCAGTGGTTGAGTCCACACCAGCGGGTGCAATAATAGGTATATGTACCCGGCTTATCGAACGTAAGCGTCAGCTCGGTCATTTTACCGGGGGGGACATCCACCGCAGCCATTTCACTTTGACCGATGGCAAAGCCGTGCATCACGTCGTCCGAGGTCAGGCGCAGGTGCAGCGGCACGCCGACCTGCGCTTTGATGGCGCTGGGCGACCAGCCGCCGGTTTCAGCCATACGTCCGTGGATTTCAACGATGCCCTGCCCATCGTAAAAGCGCACGGCGAGCGGGACCAAGAGCACGATCAATACTCCGGCGATGACCAACATGCGACTTAGCATTTCCGAGCGTCTCATAGCAACAACCCCAGCATGACCAGCGTTGCCAATGTGCAAAAGACGATTACGGGGATGGGTGAAACTCTCACTTCTGTACCGACCTTCTGCGCTGTACGCACCGTCCACAGTAGCCCGCCGACAAGCACCAAAGTCTGGAGGGGAACGAGCAGGGCGTTGAGATAAGGCTGCCAGGCGATGCCCGCCATGCCGAACAGGTTCCAGCCCCAGCCGAAAGGGTCAGAAAGGGCAGTCAGGATGTACGCGGCATTGGTCAGCACGAAGGACAGGCTGAAGGCCACCCAGAACATTAACCCGAGCGGAACAAGCGCCGTGGCGAATTTTGAGAAGAGGTGCTGGGGAGTGGAGGCGCGAGAGAGCCTCTGTCCGACTTTGACCGCCAGGGTAAAGAAGGCAGGCAGAATTCCGAAAATCAAGGCGAGGAAAGCAGCTGCGTAACCCAGCCACGCCGTTGTGCCCACAGAATAGGCTGCCAATTTGAGCGCGCCCCACGGGCCGAGCAGCACACCGGCGTAGATCATGGCTGCGCCGAGCATGATGAAGGCTTTGAAGGTTTCATCCAGCCGTGTGGATGGCTTGGCCAGGTCAGCCGCAAACGGACGGGCATTGACGACGATGTTATCGTACAGACAGGTGCGCAGGCATTCCATACACAGACCGCAATAAGTGTTCCTGGTCAGGCCGCCGGGGAAGACATCCCACGGACAGCCGTAACCCACTTGTGAACCGTTGTAGCATGGCTTGTCTTTGCAGGTAGCACACACTCGCTTATCCTTCACGCGCAGTTCCAAAGGCGCAGCCTGGGCATACAAGCCAATGAATCCGCCCACCGGACAAATGTAGCGGCAGAAGGTGCGCCGCTCGAAGACGATGCTCATCCCGATGGCGAGGAACAGCATCCCCGCCAGCACAATTGCGGTGACGGTTGGAGTAGTCAGGATGACGCTACTGAAAAGAGCCACCAGCGTAAAGGTCAGGTTCTGCAGCCAGATATTGCGTAGTTTGTTCGGCCAGCGCAGGTTGAGCCAGCGCGGTTTCCTGCTAGGCGGCTCCAGGATGGCTCCGCGCTGGATCCACTCGCCGGGCAGCGGGATGGGACACACGGCGCACCAACCGCGCCCGAAGAACGGCACAGCGACCAGGATCAGGATCGCCCACCACGCAATCCAGACGAAGACGATGCCGAAGTTGCTGCTCCCCACCGGCGTCCCGATAAAGCCGGACAGGATGGCAAAGAGAAACCCGGCCAGCATCACAATGAACACAAGCAGTTGCGGCCAGCGGTTCTTGAGCAGAGCCTTGACGAGCGGGAAGCGGGTCAGTTCGGAGCGCATCAGGCTGCCTGAGCCTTCGCAGGACGAGGAAAAAGGATGATAGCAACAAGCGAGGCCAAGATCGTCAGCCCAAGTGCACGCCAGAGCAAGATGTTCGATCCGACCTGGATTTTTCCGATCATGAACGTGTGCAGTGCCCCGCAGGTGACGTTACAGCGGAAGCGGAACGAACCGGACCGGTCAGCGGTGAAGGTCAGGCGCGTGGTCTGGCCGGGGTCGGCGGTGACCGAGACGCCGTAGCCGTCCACATACAACCCGTGGACAACATCCGTGCTGACCAGTTCGATGGTCACGGTGTCGCCCGGATTAACCGCCAGCACCGCCGGACTGTAGGCGAACTGGTTCGCCTCGACCCGCAATGTCCGCTGTGCCGGCGGTGTAACGCGGACTGGCAGGGGCGCAAAGGCGATCACCGCTCCTGCCAGTCCGGCAAAGATGATGAGAAACCACTGTTTCCTGGACAACTTTATTCCCTAGGGCATGTTGGACGGCCCGTACTTGCTGTACGTGTTGTCCACGTAAGTCCGGATTTCCTGGATGCTCTTGCCTTCACGCTGAAACCGCATCACGTCCTGGGTGATGTCCACGCAGATCGAGCAGCCCAGGGAGTGGTTGTCGAAGGTGCTGCTGCCGCTGGCGTCCACGCTCTGAACGTAGCACGAATAATTCGAGGTATGTCCCATCGCGCCGCAGCCGCAGTAGCACGGGATTTGCTTCATGATTTCCGGATTGGCAGCCGCGAACTGGTACGCCTGCTGGACGGAGACCGGTGCAGACTGCACCTCAGCCGGCATCTGTCCGAGCGGCATCATGCCCGGCTGATTCTGGGATTGGCCGGAACAGGCAGGCAGGAAAGCCAGGAGGATGAGACCCATGAGAGAAAAAAAGAGTAATTTGCGAAATTTTGAAAACATCGGTTATGCCTTCGGAACGGTTTGTTATTCTTCATCGGCAGGGTGCTCGATTTCGCCCGCCATGAATCGCTCCGGGTCGGACTCGAAAACCTGCAGGCAGGCGCGGGTGCAGAAGTAGACCCGTTCTCCTCGGAAGATGGCGCTGGGATAGCGCTCCGGGTCTTTGATCTTCCCGCCGCAGACGGTCAAAGTTTCAATTGTGCTTGTGCTCATCTCCCGGTTTCCCTTTTCAAACCGGCGCACCACACTGAGGGCAGTGCGTCCAATCGGCTTGCAAGCCCTGACCGCAGTGCGAACAGGTGCGTGGGGACAATTAGTTTACAAGTTGGATTGTAAGACAGTCTAGTTCCCGGGATGAGCGTCATTCTGCGTATTTAAAAATAGGCAATTTGGCGTATGGTATAGAAATTGACAATCCCAGACCAGTACATTACAATATTCATAAATTCTAATATGTAAAGGATATCCAATGGCTGAACGTCATTTGTATAAACTCCACGCCAGCATCTGCCACACATTGGCCAATCCCAAGCGGCTAGAAATTATAGACCAACTGCGAGCCGGGGAAATATCGGTGACTGAACTGGCAGGAACTTTGGAAATCAGCCAGGCTAACCTGTCGCAACACCTGGCGATCATGCGGCAGAAGGGTATCGTCACGACGCGGCGCGAGGGATTAAATGTTTTCTATCGCTTGAGTAATCCTAAGATTACCCAAGCCTGTGACCTGATGCGGCAGGTACTGTTGGAACATCTGGAAGCCGGGGTAGAACTGGCCCGAGAAGAATTGACGAAAAAGGAACCCACTTTATGACCGAGCCTGAAAAGACAAGTTACCTGTTCATCATCAACGATTCGCCCTACGGCAGCGAGCGCCCCTATAACGCGCTGCGCCTGGCGCTGAACCTGGTCAAGCGCCCTGAAGCTCTCGTGCGGGTATACCTGATTGGGGACGGCGTCAATTGCGCCATCGCCGGGCAGAAAACCCCCGAGGGTTATTATAACGTCGAACGTATGTTGAAACCGGTAGCCCGCCGAGGTGAAGTAGCAACCTGAGGAACCTGCATCGAGGCCCGCGGGTTCGGGCCTGAGCGATTTGTGGAAGGCGTGCAGCCTGGCAGCCTGGATCTGCTCGGCGAGTGGACGACGGCAGCCGATAAAGTGTTGGTCTTTTGATTGAGAAGAGTTCGTGGCGCGCGAGATTCGCCTTCAGATCAAGCCTGATAATTGTCGAGCCTGCCGCCGCTGCCTGGCCTCGGATGTCTGTAAAGTGCGCGCCATTGTGCGGATTGACTCTGACGAACCGCCCTTCCTGGACGCAGCCCGTTGCTACGACTGCCGTCTGTGCATCCCAGCCTGTCCTTTCGAGGCGATCCGGGTTACGGGAGATTTCCTGCCCTCGGTAAAGACCATTTGCTGAAGTTAGAGGTGAAATCATGTCTGGTAAAACGGTACTCATTCTGGGTGGCGGCGTCGGCGGTTTGACAGTTGCCAGTGAACTTCGGCGGCTGTTGCCGGACGAACACCGTGTCGTGCTGGTCGAGAAAACCACCCAACACACTTTTGCGCCCTCGTTCCTGTGGCTGATGACCGGCGACCGGCAGCCTGAGCAGATCACGCGGGACGTGCGCCGGTTGGTGCGGCCTGGCGTTGAGGTGATTCTGGCCGAGGCGCAGGCCATTGACCTTGTCAACCGCACCGTACAGACGAGTGCGCAAACGTTGAATTACGATTATCTCATCATCGCCCTCGGCGCGGAACTGGCCCCCAAAACCATTCCAGGGTTGGCGGAGAGCGCGCATACTTTTTACACTTACGATGGCGCGGCGAAGTTGCGCGATACACTGCCAGATTTCGGCGGGGGAACGGTGGCTGTGGTGGTCAGCGCGCTGCCCTATAAATGCCCCGGCGCGTCGCACGAAGGCGCCATGCTCATCATGGACTATTTCCGCAAGCGCAACTTGGGTGACAAGACTGAGGTGCATCTGTTCACACCTGAGTCGCAGCCCATGCCGGTCGCCGGCCCGGCGATGGGTGAAGCAGTGAAGCAAATGCTGGCAGACAAAGGAATCACCTTCCACCCGCTGCACAAATTGACGAAAATGGACTCATCTGCCCGCGAACTGGCTTTTGAGGGGAAAGAAGCGTTCAAACATGATCTGCTTGTTGCCATCCCGCCTCATCGCGGCCCGCGTATTGCCCGCGAGGCTGGATTGACCAACGAGGCGGGATGGATTCCGGTGGACCGCGCCACGCTCCAGACCCAACACGAAAACGTGTATGCCCTGGGCGACGCGACGGCTATCTCCATCCCCGGGCGTTGGAAACCCGACGTGCCGCTGATGCTGCCGAAAGCAGGGGTGTTTGCCCACGCGCAGGCCGAGGTGGTGGCGCGGCGCATCGCCGCTAAAATTACAGGTGCAGGCGCGCGGGGTGAATTCCCAGGCCTCGGCTATTGTATGCTGGAGGCAGGCGATGGCCTGGCGGGCTTCGCCTTCGGCAATTTCTTCGCCGAGCCGTCGCCACAGATTGAACTGCGTAAAATCGGCAGAACCTGGCATCTTGGCAAAGTTCTGTTCGAGCAATGGTGGCTGGCTCCGTATGGCCCCCGGCGCGAGGCGCTACGGCTGGCCCTGACGCTCGGCAGTAAGGCGTTCAGTATACCGATCGTTATCTAATCTTTACGGGTTCTTCATAAATCCTTTACATTTGCATGGGAAAATATAAAACAACATTCAGAGTAATTCCCGAAAGGAGTACGCTATGTGTGGTTGTATGTTAATGCACGCTACAATGAAACACGACGAGCACCAGCACTCTTCCCAATCCACGCCTGCGCCGGTGGCGGGTGCGTTGCCTGCTGCCAGCGGACAGAAGTGCGCCCATTGCGGTTTTCCCCTGCAAACCGGTTTCGCTTTCTGTCCTACCTGTGGTATGAGACTGCAAGAGGCAAATTGCTCGGCCTGGGCAACAAGTGGATGCAACATGGAAAACGTGCGCGTACTGCGGATCGCCACCCGGTGAAATGCAGGGACAACCAGGGCATCACTAATCGCGGCACGAGAAACCCTCGCGCCTGTAGGAGGCAACGATGAAACAATTACTCAAATGGACGGGACTGGTTTTGTTCGCAGCGGTGGTGGGGCTGGCACTGGCGTTCGCATTCAACGCCGTCGTTCGGTCACAAACATCTATAGCCGCGGCGCTGCGCCCGGCCAGCCAGGTGACGCCTTACCCTTCCGTTCAGCCGTGGGGCTATGGCGGCTGGGGGATGGGGCCGGGGATGGTGGGCGGTTGCGGCACTAAGGGCCGGGCTTACCCTGGCAGCGGTACCCCTATCACGCTTGACCAGGCCATCGAGTCTGCCCGCCAATACCTGGCAACTTATGGAAATCCAGACCTAGAGTTAACTGAGGTCATGGAATTTTCGAACAATTTCTACGCCGAAGTCAAGGAGCAGAGCACAGGTATCCATGCTTTTGAGGTGCTCATTGACCGCTACACTGGCGCTGTCTATCCTGAACCCGGCCCTAACATGATGTGGAACATCCGCTACGGTCACATGGGCGGAATGATGGGCGGCTGGGGAAGGTCGCGGGCTGGAGCGATGTCCGTGACCCCGGAGCGGGCACGGGACATCGCCCAAAAATGGCTGGATAAATACCTCCCCGGCACGTCAGCCGCGCAGGAAGTTGATGCTTTCTATGGCTACTATACGATCCACGTCATCAAAAACGGCGAGGTCTATGGAATGCTCAGCGTGAACGGCTATACCGGCGATGTGTGGTATCACACCTGGCACGGAAACTTTATCGAAATGAAAGAATTGGAGGAACAAAAATGAAAAAGATCAACTGGACTACGGTTGCCATTTTCGGCATTGTCGTATTTCTCGTCTTCCTGGTGGGCGTAAGCCTGCTGGGCGGCTGGGGGTACGGCGGTTGGGGGTACGGCGGCTGGCGGATGATGGGGCCGGGTATGATGGGCGGATGGGGTTTTAGTCCGTTCGGCTGGATTGGCATGATCTTCATGTGGCTGATCCCCATCGGCTTTATCGTACTAACTGTGCTGGGCGTAGTTTGGCTGGTGCGGGCTGTGGGGGGTGGGAGTAATCCGGCTGCTACTGGGAATACTTGCCCATCCTGCGGGCGCGGCATACAAACTGACTGGCGCAATTGCCCATACTGTGGCACGCCGCTGGTGAAGTAGCCCACTCTCATCCTGGCAGACATGAGCGCAGAGGCTTCTCTGCGCTCGGTGCTTTCAGCGGCGCTACTCCACAATCAACTTACCGCGCAGCATCCCCATCTGGCACTGGAAGCCATATTCGCCCGGCTTTTCGGGTGTGAATTCCAGGGTCACTTCCTGGCCCGCCGGGAGCAGGACGCTCTGGTTGAAATCCGGGAAGAGCACCTTTTCCGAGCAGGCGGAACTTTCCCGGCGGGTGAAATGCAGGCGAACGGGTTGCCCGGCCTTGACGACGATGACATCCGGGGTGTAGCCGCCCTTGACGGTCACGGCCACTTCCTGAGCCCCGCCTGCGCCGGTCGCGGCGCGCGTCTGTCCTTTGGGCGCGAACCAAAAAAACCAGGCGATAAAGATGCACAGGGCAACGCCGCCCGCAGTAACCAGAATTTGTGCTGTAGTCATGTTCCTTTCTCCTGGGGCTGCAGGTTGAAGGTTACAGGTGAACCTGCAACTTTCAACCTGCGAACCTGTAACTATTTTGCGCTGAACTTCGGCTCGAAGCCGCGCAGCCGGTTGGCATTGCCCACCACCGTCACGGACGAGAACGCCATCGCCGCGCCAGCGATCAGTGGGCTGAGCAGCAAGCCCAAGAACGGATAAAGGACGCCCATCGCAACCGGCACGCCCAGCGCGTTGTAGATAAATGCGCCAAACAGGTTTTGCTTGATGTTGCCCATAGTGGCGCGGCTGACTTCGATAGCTGTCGCCACGCCCTTGAGACTGCCCTTGATGAGCGTAATATCGGAGGCCTCGATGGCCACATCCGTGCCGGTGCCGATCGCCAGACCGACATCCGCCTGCGCCAGGGCGGGAGCGTCGTTGATGCCATCCCCGACCATCGCAACTTTCCGACCACCTGCCCCGCGCTTTCCAGCGGGGTCGGCCTGCAGCAGGTGAACGTTGTGCGCCTTGTCCTCCGGCAAGACTTCCGCCAGAACGCGCGTGATGCCAACTTTGCGGGCAATGGCTTCGGCGGTGCGGCGGTTGTCGCCGGTGACCATGACCACTTCGATACCCATCTTCTGCAGGGCGGCAATCGCTTCGACCGAATCTTCCTTGACTGTATCCGCAACTGCCAGAATGCCAGCCGCCTGGCTATCCACGGCGGCAAACATCGGTGTCTTGCCATCGTCGGCCAGTGCTTTGGATTTTTCTTCCAACACACCGAGCGCGATGCTTTCGCGGTTCATCATTTTCAGGTTACCGATCACCATCCAGCGGCCTTCGACGGTGGCAATCACGCCATGACCGGGCACGGCTTCGAATGCCGTCGGTTCGGTCAGCGCAATACCGCGTGCTTTGGCGCCTTCCACAATTGCCTCCGCCAGCGGATGCTCGGAAGATCTTTCCACAGAAGCTGCAAGTCTCAGCAAATCGCTGATAGCCAATGGCTGATAGCGGAGGGTTGAAGAGGGTTCACTATCTGCTATCTGCCATCCACTATTGGCCAACACCACATCCGTCAACTCCGGCTTGCCCTTCGTGATCGTTCCGGTCTTATCCAGCACCACAACCTTGATTCCCTGGGCGGTCTGCAAAGCTTCGCCGGAGCGGATCAGGATGCTGTTCTCCGCACCCTTGCCGATACCCACCATCAGGCTCATCAGCGTTGCCAGCCCCAGCGCGCACGGGCAGGCAATGATCAGCACGGTCACGCTCGTCACCAGCGCATACACGAGGCGGGGCTGTGGGCCGAAATTGAACCAGACCACGAACGTCAACACCGCCAGCATCATCACGACCGGCACGAAGTAGCCGAAGACCGTATCCGCCAAGCGGGCGATGGGCGCTTTGCTGTTCTGGGCGTCCTGCACCATCTTGACGATCTGCGCCAGGGCGGTATCCTTGCCGACTTTCGTGGCGCGGAACTTGAACGCGCCGGTCTTGTTGAGGGTTGCTCCAATTACTTCGTCGCCAGACTTCTTGGAAACGGGCAGCGACTCACCCGTGAGCATGGATTCGTCCACGCTGGAACCGCCCTCGATGAGCACGCCGTCCACCGGCACTTTCTCGCCAGGGCGCACCTGGATGACGTCACCCACCAGCACTTCCTCAACCGTAATATCCATCTCCTGTCCATCGCGAATTACGCGGGCAGTCTTAGCCTGCAAACCGAGCAGTTTCTTGATCGCCGCGCTGGACTGTCCCTTGGCGCGCAGTTCGAGCGCCTGACCGAGCACCACCAGCGCGATCACCACCGCCACCACGTCGTAGAACGGCTCGGATGTGCCTTCGGGGAAGAGGGACGAGAAGGCAATCGCAAAGCTGGAATACAGCCAGGCTGCCGCCGTACCAAGCGCAATCAGCGTGTTCATATTGGCGGAGCGGTGCTTGAGCGCCGCCCATGCGCCGCTGAAAAAATCGCTGCCCGACCAGAACAGCACCGGCAGGGTGACGAGCGCAGCCAGCCCCCACGCCAGGCGCAGCGTCGCCATACTCCAGTCGCGCACGAGAGGCACGTACTGCGGGTACGCCGTCAGCAGAACAGGGATGGAGACGACCGCCGCAAACCAGAAGCGGTTCATCAGGCGGCGGTACTCATGGGCGTGGGCGGCTTCCTGCTCGTCTTCGGGCGCTTCGCTCAAAGCCGGGCGCGGTTTGTAGCCCCACTTCTCAATGGCGACGTTCAACTGCGCCAACGCCGTCTTTTCGGGCAGGTATTCCACCGTCGCTTCCTGCGTGGCAACGTTGACCGAGGCGCTCAGCACGTCGGGCGTGGACTTGAGTTCATCCTCGATGAAACGCACACACGAGGCGCAGCGCAGGTTTTCAATGCCGATGCGGACCTGTGCGCCGCCCACGCGGAATCCGGCAGATCTGAGCGCGGTCACCATTTGAGCGGATGTGGTGGCCGGATCGTACTCGACCGAGGCTGTTCCCGTTTTACGATTGGCATTCACCTTGCTGACGCCGGGCAGCGCCTTGAGCGCCGCTTCCACGCTTTCCGCCGTCTGCGGTTTGCCGTCCTTCAACTCGACGACGGGCAGTTCTAGGCGCGCTCGCCGCAGGTCCGGGTTGAAGCCGGTCGTGGCAGAACCTGACAGTGCGTACTGGTGCGGGTCGGCGTCGAACTGTTTGACGCAGTTCTCCGAGCAGAAGTGAAACGTCTGCCCCATATGTTCACGGGTGGCGAAGGCGGTCTTCGGGTCAATTTCCATGCTGCATACCGGATCTTTGACTGTCATAAGTTTTGGCCTTTCAGGTTAAGAATTCCTGTCGTTCATTTCTGGTATCAGTTACACCACAAGCAAAGGCGACGAACAGCGGATTTGCGCCTGCCTGAAATAAGCGAAATGGCCTATGTTGCAGGAAAACATAGGCCATTACAGAAGGTGAAAGTAAATTGTTCCTGAGTGAGAACACGCGGCTTCGACACATCTCACCTCGTCGCTACCACCTGCTGACGGTGCCTCAAGGTTCGTACAATCAACGGTATAGCAACAACCAAAGAAATCAATGCCGCAATCTGCGACTGGGTCAAGCCGAAGGCGATGATCTGGTACGAACTGGTAAAAGTCAGGAAGAAACGTTCGATACTGTACAGAGTCAGGTAGACCAGGAAGAGCAGGCCGTCTGGCCAGTTTTTCTTGCGCAGGCTCCACAGCAGGGTGAAGATGCCCAGGTTGGCAATGATTTCGTACACAGGCATGGGAGTGTAGTACACGCCCAATTGCGGCACCATCGCCTCGGGACTGGTGTAGGCGAAACCAAAAGGACCGCTCGTGGGTTTGCCCATCGCGTCGCCGGTAATGACGCAGGCCACGCGCCCGATGGCTTGTGTCAGTACGAGGCCCGGGGCGGCTGCGTCCAGCAGGCGCGGGAACCGCCAACCTCTCCGCCAGGCCAGCAGGGCGGCGACAGCCAATCCGCCCGCCATTGCGCCCCAAATCGCCAGCCCGCCTTCCCAGAAATACAGCGCACGGATCGGGTTGGCGGCGAAGGTGTCAGACCAGTGGTCGAGCACGTGAAAGAGGCGTGCGCCCAGCAATCCGCCAAAAACGATCCAAATGACACTGTCGAAAAATTCTTCTTTCTTGAAACCTTTGCGTTCGGCTTCACGGCCAGCCAGCCAGACACCCACGACAATGGCAGTGAGGACGATCAGGCTGTACCAGCGGATGTGCAGGTGACCGATGCTGAAGATGATCGGGTCGAGCGTGATGGTAAACATGACGGGGTTTCTCCTGGCTTTTTCCGTGTGAATCCGTGAAATCCGTGTCATCCGTGTACCCCCGCAGTTCGGGGGTGTACAGAATCACGGCAACTCCTAAAGAGCCAAAGAATAAACTCCCTCACACACTAACGAAACGGTGTCTTTGCGAGGGCGTTCTTCGCGAAGCACCCTGCGGGTTGCCCGAAGCAATCTCCAATAGTGTTGAAAACCCCGATTAAACAGCTTTTTCCAGGCTTTAGGAGATTGCTTCGCCGCCAAAAGCAGGCGGCTCGCATTGACACTGCGGGAAGTTATTTATTTACGGACCCTTAGGTGGTGATGCTGACTGTGATCTTTGGTCTTGACGTATTTCTCCGGTTCCTTGTCGAAAGCCTTCTTGCAGCCGAGCGAGCAGAAATAGTACGTCCGCCCTTTGTAGTTGGACTGGCCAGCGGCGGTCTTGGGATCAACGTCCATGCCACATACGGGATCATTTACCATAGTGTTTTCCTTTCTCGGAGGGTGGTCATTACCACCCCACTATACGCCCTCTTTAGAAAATTTTCCAGCGCCAATCGGCGCAACAGGGATAAGCAATTTGGCGCATCTACGCTTGCGTCTTCAGAGCGTGACCGCTCAAATACCCCAGATAGGCCGGGACCAGCGGCATGACGCACGGCGAAAAGAACGACAGCGTCCCGGCCAGGACGGCGGTCAGGTAAGTGGGCACGCCTGCGCTGGCTGAGAAGAAATCCGGGAAGAGTTTGTTCTTGAATGCCCAGATGGCGATCAGCGACATCCAATTTGTCAGCAGGAGCACGCCGATGGAGATGATCAGGATACCGCTGACGATCTGGAAAGCCCGCCGAAAGCGGGACATCTTGCGCACCCAGCCGGTCGCCCGCTCCAGGCCCAGCGCCAGGATCAGGAATGGGATTCCCAAACCGAGCGAATAGCCAGAGGACAACCACATGGCCTGCCCGGCCGAGTTCTGGCTGAAGCCCAAGGTCAGAATCGCCCCCAGCGTCGCGCCGATGCACGGACTCCAGCCGGCGGCGAAGAATCTCTCACAAGCGAGTCGGAGACCCTTCGGTCGCAAAGATTGCTCCATCAGGGTGACATGCCTGAGTAGTTACGGGATGAGAATGGCAAGTGGATGCTCAGTCGCGTACCTTTTGAAGTGGAAGTGATTTCGAGGTGCGCCCCGATCAGTTCAGCTCGTTCGTACAACCCAAGCAGGCCGAAATGTCCTTTCGGGGCGAACTCGGCGGGGGTTTTGGGCACTTCGAAGCCTTTGCCGTCATCGGCGATTTCCAGTCTCACCTTTTGCGAGGTGAATTCCAGGCGCGCCGAGGCGTGTTTAGCCTGCGCATGGCGCGCCGCGTTGTTGAGCGCTTCCTGCACCATGCGATAGAGTGCCAGTTCCACCTCGGCCGGCAGGCGGCGTTCCGTGCCGGAACGACTGAAGTCTACCGGCAGTCCAGTGTTCTGACTGGTCTCACGCGCCAGCATTTCCAGCGCCGCCACCAGCCCCAGGTCTTCCAGATAGATGGGGCGCAGGGCGCGCGTCGTCCGGCGCAGGTTTTCGATGGTCTGTTCGATCAGGTCTTCCAGTTCTTCCAACGCTGGAAGTGGAGCGGCATTCTTCCGGGACAGGCGGGCCAATTGCACGCGCTGCTTGAGGGCAATCAGAGATTGGATGGTATCGTCGTGCAGATCGCGCGCCAGACGGCGGCGTTCTTCTTCCTGCCCCAGCGTGATCGCGCCGATGTAACTATGCAGGCTTTGCTGGGCAGCCTGAAGCTGGCGCGCCATATGCGCCAGTTCGTTCTGCAGGTCGCGGATTTCGGCGATCCCGCCTACGGACTCCTCGATTTGCTTGAAGTCGCCCCAGGCCAGTTTTGCGGCCTTGGATTCCAATGATTGCAGCGGGCGGACAATCTGCTGTGCCCCGAACCACAGCGCCAGCATGGCCAGCAGGAGCGCCGGCACCAGAACCAGGGGGATGATTTGCGAGGTGCGCAGGGTTGGGTTGGAAACCGTCTCCCACGACTCTTCCGTCACGACGGCCCAGCCCACCGGAGCGACCGGGCTGTAGGCGACAACGTGCTCATCGCTTCCAACCTGCATGTAGATTGCGCCGCTTTGAACGTTGAAAGCTTCGGCAACACCGGGATGCCGCGCCGGTTCGCCTTCGAGAGACATCGGCCCGCTTTGATACAGGATTTGGTAGGTTGAGTTGATGACGTAGATTGCCGTTTGACCTTCAGGAGGAAAGATATCCTGAAGCGTGCGGCGGATGAGCGTTTCCGGGGAGAAGGCCGCGACGGCCACCAAACTGCCGTCAGCCGTTGGAGAGGACACCAAGACGACCTGCTTGCTGTCACCAGCGTAGACGAAGGCCGGAGAAATGGCGGCAGCAGTTGCCGGGTCCAGAACCGAAGCGATCTCTGTTCTGCCGGAAAGCGACTGCCAGAAGGAGCAGTCACCGGTCGCGGCCAGCAGGGAGCCATCTGGATTTAAGAAAGCAGATCCGTAGTCGAAATCCTCCATCAAGGATTCGGACGACAGCAGGATGTTATCCAGGCTTTTCTGTGGGTTGGAACTGGCGAGTAATGCCAGACTGCGGACGGCGAAGAGGCGATGATTGATCTCGGATTCAATCGCACTGGCGGCGGTGCGGGCGGAGCGCTCGTCCCGTTCCCCGACCAGGGAACGCATAGCGTCCTGGTGAATCCAGAAACTGCCAAGGCTGACGGCCACCAGCAGGAGCGTCAGCGGGACGACGATGATGGCGATGGACTGGAGCGTCGCGCCGCGCCACAACGTTTTTTTCATGCTATTCTTCGGAGATGGTTCCAGCGGATTGCGAAATCCAGCCTAACGACACGCCGCGCATCACCGCCTCGGTGCGGCTGTTGGCCTGAAGTTTATCGAAGATGTGGGCTAGGTGTCCCTGCACGGTGCGGTCGCTGATGTCCAACTGGACGGCAATGGCCTTATTGGTATAGCCTTTGGCGGTCAATTGGAGCACTTCCATCTCCCGGTCGGTCAGGGGCTGGAAAGCCGAGGCCTTGTGCTGGTCAAACATCTGCGCCATCACCTTCTGGGCGATGGCTGCATCCAGGGCGGATTTTCCTGCGTGGACGTCGCGCACGGCCTGGATAAGTTCTTCGGGCGAGGCGGTTTTGAGGAGGTAACCATTCGCGCCGGCCTGCAATACGCTCATCACATAGGGGGTGTCGTCGTAGGCGGTCAGGATCAGCACCCCGACCCCGCGCAGGCTGGCCCGTATCCAGCGCGTGACCTCGATCCCACTGGCTTTCGGCATCTGGATGTCCAGCACCGCCACGTCCGGCTTGTGTTGTTCGATCAGCGCCTTGGCCCCTTCGCCGTCTTCGGCCTCCGCAACTACGGCAATATCACTGTACTGCTCCAAGAAGCGGCGGATGCCGGCGCGCACGACGGCATGGTCATCGGCCAGAAGAACACGGATGGGTAAGGGGGTGGATGGCATAGCATCTCCAAAGGGAATTATGGAACGACATGAACCGGCGCATCAGACTCCGACACAGCCTCGTTCAAGTACGGGAAAGCGAACCACGCGATTCCCAACCCGAACAGGATACCGGTCACGAGGCGCATAAGTGAGTTGAACGAGCCCCAGGCATCCCCGGCGTAAAAATCGGGGCGAAAGACATTCTGGGTCAAGGTTGCCAGCCACAGGTTCGTATCCCGGAAGCCCTGCCCGATGCCGGCGAAGTCACTCAGCAAGTGCGTCGTTCCGTCCACCGCCATGGGGAGCAGGAGCAAGACGAGAACCCAGACGGGTAATTTGGGCAGACGGCGGCGAAGGGGCCACCAGGACAACCCAAGAAACCAAAGGCTGGTGAACATGGACACCATGCGGTCGGACCAGGCCACCTTCCAGCCCATTTCAGCGTTGCCGATGAATTTGCGCAGGATGATCAGGTTGGTCGTGTTTTGCCCTGCGGCCTGGATTTCGGGGAGAGAGTAAGTCAACTTGGGGCCGAACAGGAAAAACGAGCGTTCCGGCAACTGGTGGCATAAGAACGAGTAAATAAAGTATATCGCGTTTCCCGCGCTTTTCCATCCAATTTGCATGAAAACCGGCGCAAGAAAAGGCAAACCAACGTATAAACCGAAGATGATCCCGAACAAGATAATCCAACGATGCTTGATGTAGTTCATGATAGTCTCCAAACGAGCGAAGGGCAGGAATCAATTTTCTGTATCGGACAACACCGCAACAGGTGGGGTAAGGGATTTTTGCATCATTGTTTCGAGTCGATGGGATACGGGTTGTTCGGGCGCATCCACCAGATAAAACCAGGTGGTTTCCTGAAAACTATGCACGATGATGGATGCGGGTGAATGATCGCCTTCGTATACCAGCAGGACGATCATCTGGCAATCGCACGCTTCGGTGCCGTGATGGGGGCGGGGGCAATCGGAATACGCCAACCGTGCTTCCCGCAAGTCGAAGGTGCGGACAACCCGTAAACCGGTTTTGTCCAATTGCTGAACTGCCCAGCGAACTGCTTCTTCGCCAGGCTTGTTGATCATTACGAATGGGGGCGCAGGACTCATGAGACGACTCCGGGAATCGCAAAAAAACGACAGAAACAGGACTGTCACCAGGATACCGCTTTGTTTCCGCCAAGAGAACAGTCATCTGTCGTATTCTCGGATAAGCATTCTTGCTTATTACCAGTAGAATTTGGAGTCCAGAAGCTTGCTTCTGGCATTCG
>DYHT01000004.1:45834-61222 GCA_020723995.1 Chloroflexus sp. | reverse complement strand
GACGGCAAGCCGTCCGACTCCAAAAGAATTTGGAGTCCAGAAGCTTGCTTCTGGCATTCGGACGGCAAGCCGTCCGACTCCAAAAGAATTTGGAGTCCAGAAGCTTGCTTCTGGCCCAAAAGGTTTTCGTGAAGTACTGATTGTGCCTCGAAAAGAGAAGTCGGGCTGAGCATGGTCCTCAGCCCGACGAGTTGCCCCTTCCTGAGTCCGGTTGTCAGGGTATCCAATTGGATGACACGGTCAGGGTGTGGTCGGACTGTTTCGGGTCATTAGTCGGGAGATGCACACGGAAATTGTGCATCCCGCCCATGTCACCGTGCATCAAGAACTCCATCGAAAGGGTCGTGCTTGCGCCGGGCTGTAGGACCATCGAACCGATGGTCGGCGTGAGAGGTCAGCACCCCTCCACGACTTCGATATTCGGTCCCTCGCTGAACCGCAGGGGCTGATCACCGACGTTGGTCAGACGGAATGATACCTTGACAGGGCTGCGCCAAGTCGGAAGAAATTCATTGTCAGCGGAGCATTCGTTGTCGCCGTATTGGACGCTGGCAGACGCAAAGGGCAATTTGCGCGTCTTTGCCGAACTTACCGCTGAACATCCGCAATACCATGGACAACGTGTCCACCGCCTTCTCAAACTCATCCAGCCCAAGATGCTCCTTCGGCGTATGATCGAGCGCCGGATCGCCCGGACCATACACCACAGCCGGACACTTCCACAGCGGGGCGACAATGTTCAAATCAGCGGTTCCCGTTTTATAGACGAAACCGGGCGTTCCCCCCGTTGCCCGTATACCGCTTAAAAAGGCTCTCACCAGCCGAGAGTTTTTCTCGCACACCCACGCCGGGACAGCGTAACCTACCGGTTCCACCACCGCATCTGACACAATTTCCGTTAACTTCGCATACCACTCTGACGGGGGCAAATCAACCGGCAGGCGCGCCCCCATGCTGAGACGCGCCCATTGCTCGAAGCCATCCGCGTCCGATGTCATGCCGCGCAGCGTCAGCAGTAGTTTTTCAAATGCCTTCTCTCGTCCATCGTTGAACATCTCCGCAAACGCCTTGATCTTCAGCCATGCTTCCACCGCTGCCTCGCAAGCCGACTCGTCCGCGTGCGCCGAATGGAACTGCTCGCGCCGTACAGTGACGTCCGCCCAGGCGCTGCCCTTGTAACCCAGCGCAACTCTATCCCAGCGGTTCGGCTCGCCGATGATAGCAAAATCTGGCCTGTAATGCGACGCGACAAAGCGCGCCCCCTCCGAGTTGCGCTCCTCCTCGACCACCCCGATCACCACGAACTGCCAACCCTCCACCGGGCCGACTCGCGCCACTGCATCCACAAAGCACGCCAGTGACCCTTTGGCATCCACCGACCCGCGCCCGTAGAGCAAAATGCCATTTTGCTCTACAGGGATTTCGCCTGGCACCGTATCAATATGCCCCAGCAAAACGATTTGCTTCGGACCTCTTCCCATCACGCCGATAGCATTGCCTGCATCATCCACCAACGCCTCGTCATAGCCGAGCGTCTTCATGCGCGCCACGAGCCATTCCACCGCGCCGCGCTCCTGCCCCGACGGGCTGTACTGCGAGACCAAACCGATCAATGTCGAAAAATCCGTTTTCATCATTCCTTTTCACCAGCAATGTCCACCTTCAAGACATTCACCAGCACTGCGACCAAATGATCAATCTGCTCAATCGTAATCACCAGCGGCGGCAATAGACGTATCACCGTCATCCCCGCATTCAGCGCGATGATCCGTTTCTCTTGCAGCGCCTTCAAATACGGCGCGGCCTTCTGCTTGAGCTCAATCCCGACCATCAGCCCCAGCCCGCGCACCTCGCGGATCAGCGGCGACTCGATCTGGCGCAGTTTCTCCATCAAATACGCGCCTTTTTCCGCCGCCTGGCGAGGCAGGTCTTCCTCTTCGATGGCTGTCAATGCCGCCACACCCGCCGCGCACGCCAGCGGATTACCACCAAAGGTCGAGCCGTGCGCTCCCGGCGTAAGATTCTTCACTGCAGGGCCGATCAGCACCGCGCCCATCGGCACGCCGCCCGCCAGCGACTTGGCACAGCACAGCAAGTCGGGTGTCAGGCCAAAATGCTGCACCGCAAACAGCTTCCCGGTGCGCCCGAACCCGCTTTGGATTTCATCCACAATCAACAGCGCGCCGCGCGCATCGCAGATGCGCCGCGCCGCCTGCAGGTAAGCCGCATCGGCTATGTAAACGCCACCTTCGCCCTGCACCACTTCCAGAATAAAAGCCGCTGTCTCAGTCGTGATGGCCTTCTCCAGCGCCTCGATGTTGTTATACGGAACGTGGCTGAAGCCCGGCACGAGCGGCTCAAATCCATCGCGATACTTCCTATTGAACGTTGCCGAAAGCGCCCCGAACGTCCGCCCATGGAAGGCGCGCATCGCCGCCGCCACGTTCTTTCGTCCCATAGAGATGCGGGTAAACTTCAACGCCGCTTCCACCGCTTCCGTCCCGGAGTTACAGAAAAACACTCTGTCCAAGCCTGGAACCAGCGCGGTGATTTTCTTCATCAATGCCGCGCGCTGATCGTTCGGGAAGGTCTCGAACAAAGTAATCAGCGTGGAGGCCTGCTTGTAGATCGCCTCGACTACTTTCGGGTGCGCGTGACCGAGGTTCGCCACGCCGTGCCCCGAGGCGCAATCCAAATACTCCACACCGTCAATGTCAAACAACAGCGCGCCCTGCCCACGCACAAAAATGATCGGCTGTTTGCCGTACACGCCTGCAGCATGGCGCGATTCAATTTCGATAATTTCGGAAGCATTCATTGGATGACCGTCCCGTTGCCCGAAAGGGCATTCGTGATTGGATTTTGGATTCGCCCATCGGCGATGACAACCCACTTCACACCGCCCTTGAGCGCTTCTTCCGCGCCCAGGACTTTTTTCTTCATCCGGCCCTGCGCCGCCTCCAACGCCGCCGGTAGTTGACTCTGCGGCAGTTGCCGGATGAGTGTACTTTCGTCCGGGAAGTCTTTCATCAGCCCCGGTACGGCTGTCAGCAAAACGAGCGTTTCTGCTCCCAACGCGGACGCGACCATCGCCGCGGCGCGGTCGGCATCCACGTTGAGCGCTTCGCCCACCGCGCTGACCGCTATCGGCGCGATGACCGGTACGTAGCCACCCCTCAGCAGCGTGTTCAGCAAATCAGCGTTGACATTCTCGATCTTGCCCGTGTAATCATCGCGGATGATCTTGCGTTTGCCGTTTTCGACGCTCTGAATGGAATCTTTGCGAGTGGCCACCAGCAGCCTGCCGTCCATGCCGCACAGGCCGAGCGCATTGACGCCCAACCTGTGCAACTGCTCAACCAGCATGGTATTGACCTTGCCATTGACCGCCATGATAAAAACTTCCAGCGTTTTATGGTCGGTGTAGCGAGATGTGTAGCCGGAGGGGGAGGTGATGAACTTCGGCGGCGTGCCCAGCGCCTCGCCAAGCGTATTCGCCTCGGCTGAGCCGCCGTGTATGAGCACGAGCTTTTGTCCCTGCTTGAGCAGTTCGGCTGCATCGGCACAGATCGCGGAGAAATCCATGCCTTCGGTACCACCCAACTTAACTACGATGATTGCCTGTGCCATTTCAACTCTAAAAATCATAATCCACCGGGGATAAACTCCTTCTTCTCCGGTTTAAATCGGGTGCAATCCCATGAACTCCAGCCCGGTGGTTTCGTCCAGGCCGAGCATCAGATTCATACACTGCACCGCCGAACCGGCCGCTCCCTTCATCAGGTTGTCAATCGCACACATCGAGACGACATGTCCATTGCTTTCGTCGAGATCAAAGCCCAGGTCGGCGTAATTGCTGCCAGCCAGGATCTTGGGCTCCGGCACGCGGTAGATACCGCGTCGTTCCTTGACGATACGCACAAACGGATTCTCTTTTGCGGCGGCCCGATAGGCTTTCCACAGGTCTTTGGTGGTCACACCCGGTTTGACTGTGGCATGCGCCGTCGCCAGCACACCGCGCACCAGGTCAACGGAGGTCATCGTCAGCGAGACATTGCTCACGCCCATTTCCTGAATCACCTCGGCGGTGTGGCGATGCCCAAAGGCAGAAAATGTCCGTATAACGGAAGCACGTTCCGGGTGGTGCGATCCGGCGTTCCCTTCCGCTCCACCTTCCGACGAACCGACTTTCACTTCGATGATGATCGGGGATGCCAGGTCAATCAAATCCGCTTTGACCAATGGCAAGAGCGCCAGATTGCTGGCCGTCGCGTTACATCCCACGCCGCTGACGTAGTTCGCGCTGGCGATCACGGCGCGGTGCAGTTCGGGCAGGCCATACACAAATTTGTTCAACCACTCCGGCGCGGCATGAGGCTCGCCATACCAACGTTGGTAATCAGCAGCGTCTTTCAAACGGAAGTCAGCCGAAAGGTCAATGATCTTCTCTGCCAGTTTTGCATATCCATCAATATGATGCTGCGCCTGTCCATGCGGCTGGGCGAGGAAGAGCACGTCTACAGGTTCGAGCGCGACGGGATCGCTGAATTTGAGTTGCGTGCGCTTCCGCAGATTCGGATGGACTTGATAGACGTATTCGCCCAGATGTGCGCGCGATGTGACCTGCTTGACTTCAACGGCAGGGTGGCTCAATAGCAGGCGCAGTAACTCGCCGCCGCCGTAACCCGACCCGCCAATGATGGATACAGTTGTCATTGTTTATCTCCGTTTATCCCCGGTTTGAATCAGTCTTTGCCGCGTTCATCACATACGACACGATCTCATCCGCGATATCAATGCCGTTCAAAGGTTGGACCGTGTGGAATTCCATGGTGTGATTGATCTCATTCACAACCATCCCTTTTTCGGGATGCTCAACCAAGTCCACCGCCAGCACACCGCCGCCGACCGCCGCCGCCGCTTTCAGGCACAGCGCTTCGATCTCCGGCGTGACGGGGCATAGTTCGCCCTCGCCGCCTCGGGCTGTGTTTGTAATCCAGTGTTCTGACTTTCGGTACATCGCAGTCAACACACGCTCGCCAACTACGACCACGCGGATGTCGCGCCCCGGTTTCTTGATATATTCCTGGATGTAAAATACGGAATGTTGCACCGAACCAAGCGTGGACTTATGTTCCAACACAGCCTCGGCCGCGTCGCGGTCATTGATCTTCGCCAGCAGGCGTCCCCACGAGCCGACCACCGGTTTGAGCACCACCGGATAGCCAAAGACCTCAATCGCCTCCAGCGCCGACTCGGGCGAAAAGGCTGCCATGTTACGCGGCTGGGGCACGCCCGCCCGTGCTAGCATGGCCGACGTGGTCAACTTGTCGCCACACACTTCCGCCACCGCCGCCGTATTGATCGTCGGTACGCCAAAAGCGTTCAAAATGCGCAGGGCATACAGCCCGTTGTTGTAACTGATGCTGCGCTCCAGCACGGCATCGAATGCGCGCCACGGAGTCGGGTTTTCTAGGTCGAATGAGACCGCCCGGTCATCGAGCCGCTCATAGTCAATGCCGCGCTTTTCCATCGCGGCGAAGATCCACTTCTCCTCCACGCGCACGCGGGAATATAAAACTCCGATACGTAGTCGTTTTTGCATGGTTTTCTCCAACCTATCCCCCCTTCCCTATTAGAGAAGGGGGTTGGGGGGAGAGGTCATTATTCTCCCCAATCCTCCTGCTCCATCGGCGCCAACTCCACAGCGGCAGGCTCCAGCGACACGACCTCCAAATCCACGCCGCAATCAGGGCAGACGATGATCTCGCCAACTTCGGTGTTCTCGGCCGGCGTGATCTCAGCGGCGCATTCGGTGCAAGAAACGGTTTTCATGATTTATTCTCTCCTTTTGTCTTAGTTCCTCTCCCTTTTAGGGAGAGGCGGGGGTGAGGGTTGATTTTGCTTGTTGAATTTGTTTTTTGACGGATTCGGGACTCGTACCGCCAATGGCACTTTTCTTTTCGACGGATTTCATCGCGTCGAAAACCTGGTATACGTCTGCATCAAACGGACCGATGGCCTGCCACTCGTTTAATGAAAGTTGATCAACGCTGAGGCCTTTCTCTGCCGCGGCACGGACAGCTTTGCCGGCCGCTGCGTGCGCCTCGCGGAAGGGAATGCCCTTCACCACCAAATAATCCGCCAGGTCAGTCGCCAGCATGGACGAGTCAATCGCCGCAGACATTCGCTCTTTGTTGATAGTCATTGTCGTCAACGCGCCCGCCAGCACGGGCAGGATTGCCAGCAACGTATCGGTCGCTTGAAAGACAGGTTGCTTGTCTTCCTGCAAGTCTTTGTCGTAGGCCGAAGGCAAACCTTTCAACGTGGACATCAATCCCGTCAGCAGGCCAATCAATGTTGCGGATTTACCACGAGCCAGCTCGAACATATCTGGATTCTTCTTTTGCGGCATCAGGCTTGAACCGGTTGAATAGGCATCGGTAAGCTCGATAAAACCGAACTCAGTTGTTGTGAACAAAACCATCGCTTCAGACAGTTTGCTCAAATGGACTCCAGTCATCGCCGCGCAGAACAAAAACTCAGCAGCGAAATCGCGGTCGGAGACGGCGTCCAAGCTGTTGGGGGCTGGTGTGTCAAAGCCAAGTGACTTAGCCAACGCCTCGCGGTCCACCGGGAAGGCTGTCCCGGCCAGCGCGCCACAGCCAAGCGGCAGAATCGCCACGCGCTCGCGCAGGTCGGCCAGTCTCTCGCGGTCACGCTGCAATGCCCAGAAATGTGACAGGAGCCAGTGGGCTAACGTCACGGGTTGGGCGCGCTGGAGATGTGTGTAACCAGGCATAAGGGTAGTCAGATTCTGTTCAGAAACCGTTACCAGTGTGGATTGCAGTCTCTTGATGGCGTCATCCAACAGCGGCAGAGTCTCCAAAATCCACAAACGAAAATCGGTAGCCACCTGATCGTTGCGGCTGCAACCCGTGTGCAGTTTGCCCGCTGCCGCGCCGACGAGTTCGCCCAGGCGGCGCTCGATGGCAGTGTGGATATCCTCGTCAGATTCTGCAAAGGCAAAGACTCCGCTCTCGAATTCGGCGCGCACAGCCCGAAGTCCGGAAATGATGCGGCTGGATTCCTCGTCGGTCAGTACTCCGGCTTGAGCGAGGGCAGAGGCCCAGGCGATGGAGCCGTCCACATCCTGCTTTGCCAAACGTTTATCAAACGGCAGGGACGTGTTGAGCGCCCACGCCGCAGGGTTGAGTTTTCCGCTAAAGCAGCCACCCCATAGAGTCATAGTTTCTCCTCAGCAGGTAGGGGCACGGCAAAAATTCGGGGTCAAGGTATTGACACGAAGTGTGCTGCGCAAAGGCCCGCCGTGCATGTACCAGAAATTAGTCCCTTTTGAAGCGCGAGTAATCGGGTTTGGGCATAGCCAGGCCTGAAATGGGCAGGCCGTTGAGCGCCCGAACTTTGAGCGACAGACCGAACAGGCGGATGAACCCTTCGGCATCGGACTGGTCGTAGACATTTTCCTGGCCGAAGGTGGCGAAATCTTCGCGGTACAGGCTGAAGGGACTGGTGCGCCCGGCGACGATGATATTGCCCTTGTAGAGCTTGAGCCGCACCTTGCCTGTGACGGGGCCTTGCGTGCTGTCCACGAATTCGTCCAGCGCCTCGCGCAGGGGGGTAAACCACAGGCCGTTGTAGACCAATTCTGCGTACTTGATGGATATCATGTCCTTGAAGTGCATCGTCTCTCGGTCGAGCACAAGCGATTCGATTTCGTGGTGGGCGGCCAGCAGGATTGTGCCGCCGGGGGTCTCGTAGACGCCGTGCGACTTCATCCCGACCAACCGGTTCTCGACCAGGTCCACGCGACCAATACCGTTTGCGCCACCGACTGCGTTCAGGTAGGCGATCAGTGCGGCAGGAGACATCTTTTCGCCGTTGACGGCCACCGGCGTGCCGGATTCGAAATCAATCTCGACGAAGGTCGGTTCATCCGGAGCGTTTTCGGGCGAGGCGCTAATCTGGTACATCGGCTCTTCCGGCTCGTTCCACGGATCTTCCAACAGACCGCCTTCGTGCGAAAGATGCCACAGGTTCGAGTCGCGGCTGTAAATGGACTTGATGGTGGCCGTTACTGGGATGTTGCGCGCGGCGGCATAGGCGATGGCGTCCTCGCGCGAGCGAATGTCCCATTCGCGCCAGGGGGCGATGACCTTCAGGCGCGGGTCAAGAGCCATGACGGTCAGTTCAAAGCGCACCTGGTCGTTGCCTTTGCCGGTTGCCCCGTGTGAGACGGCGTCTGCACTGACGGTGTGAGCGACATCAACGAGATGTTTCGCAATCAGTGGCCGCGCAGCGGATGTGCCGAGCAGGTACTTGCGCTCATAGACTGCCCCGGCCTTCAGCATCGGGAACAGGTATTCGGCGGCCAGTTCCTCCTTCAGGTCGCGCACGATCAACTGGCTCGCGCCGCTCTTGATGGCCTTCTGTTCCAGCATGGTGATGTCCTCGTCGCCCTGACCGACGTCCGCGCAGAAGCAGACTACTTCACAGCCGTAGTTCTCCTTGAGCCACGGGACGATCACAGATGTGTCCAGCCCGCCGGAGTAGGCCAGGACAACTTTCTTGACGGACGGTTTCGATTTGGTTTTCATACTTTCTCCTATTCACCATTTTGCAGGAAAGGACTTGACTTCATGATAGTAAGCTTTTTCGCGGCCAGGTGGGGCGCACCTACCTTGTGTTTTGGATTTCGTTCTACTGCGTAGGTGCACCCCACCTATCGAGCAGAAAAATAAAAACAGCCCTCCGAGAAGGAGGGCTGTTTGGGTGGACTTATAGATGTGTTTTAGCGCATGACCGCGTTCCGTCCGTTATCCAAAGCAAAGCTCCCGATCTTCTCGAAGAGAAGTCGGCAGCGGACGACGTGAGCGAGGCAATGCAAACAACTTGTACATATTGTACGGTATTTTACCACTTGTCTTAACGATGTCAATAGAAAAAAGTACCCAATTTGGTTTTTCCCAGAAGCAAGGTCATAAAAAGACGTCTATAAAGGAGTAAGCGCAATGGACATGATTACCCTTGAAATTCCGGAAACACAACTGGTTGATTTGCTGCGCAAGTTATCCCCCGCTGCCAAACAATCTGCCCTCAAAGTCCTCATCCCCGAACTGGATGAACTGGAGCAGTTGGTGCATTACGGCGACAAGCGCATTCGGGCCATTTGTGCCAGGCACGGCATAGCTTGGGACAGCCTAAACGAGCAAGAGCGTCAGAAACTCATTGACGAAATTCTGCACGAGGCGTAACCGTGCCTGAACGCGTCGTCTTTGACACAAATGTCCTCATCTCTGGGCTTTTGTGGCGGGGGAAGCCCTATCAGTGCTTACTGTTGGCGCGCGCGAACATCGTCCAAGCCGTGTATTGTCCGCCCATGTTGGCGGAACTGTCCGAAAAACTGCGCAAGAAGTTCAAGTTTTCGGAAAGCCGAATACATGCGGTCGTCACAGATATACGCAATTGTCTCGCCCGAAATATTTACCGCCCGTTTCGTTCCCTGAGGTAGTCGTTTTGAATAATATGTTCGGTGGGAGTCTTCGCGAAGCACCCCCGGAGGGGCCCTCCCCCCACCGCAGCCTGCCCAGCAGCATCCAAATAGGTTGAGGCCGCCGGTCAGGTTTTTCAAAAGTGCCACGCACTTCCGAAGTGCGTGGCACTTTCACATCTGGCTACGCCGCCACCGGCACAAAGATGCTGGGCGGCATTTGCAGCGACGCGGCGCTGGTCTTCAGGCGGGCAAAGACAATCGGCTTGCCCTCGCTGCCGTATTTGTCGAGCAATTCAAGGTTATACTGACGGATTTCAGGATCGTCTTCGGGAAGAAGAACGAGTTCAAACTTGTCGGGCAATACATCCAGCATCTTCGGATTCTCCAACAAATAGCGCATAAGTTCGCCGGTCAGGCGAATATTGCGCTTGACGATATCGTCATTCATTTTTGTTCGAGCCATTCTTCGCACCTCCTGCGATAATCGTTCCAGTTGTTTACCAGATCAAACATGGCTACCGTCAATCTCTCGTTGAAATCGCGGACAGGCATTTCTACCTTTTCTGCATCTTTGTATGGGTGCATTCTATGCGGCGCATGAACACATTTTACAAGTTATGGGAGAAAAGTCAAGCCAAAATTGGCTCGACATGGGTCTCCCGCCTCTGTCGCGGTCTGACCGGCGGTCTCCAAATGGGTAGAGACCGCCGGTCAGTGATAAAGAATGTCTGCGAAAAGATAAGGGTTTCTTATATCCATCAGTCCATTGTTGTAACCTTCAAACTTTTCCACGCTCATATCACACTCGCATCACAACCTTATTTACAGGGGTATAATCCACCCACGCTTTTTCTGTCTTTCGGAGAATTCCATGGATATCACTCTTGCTTTAGGCGGTGGCGGGTCACGTGGACATGCTCACGTGGGCGTTATCCGCCGCCTGGAACAGGCAGGCTTCCGAATTCGCGCCGTTGCAGGCAGCAGCGCGGGCGGTATTGTCGCGGCCCTGTATGCCGCCGGTTACAGCGTGGATGAGATGGAGGCTCAACTCTCGAAGGTGGATCAAGCCCATCTCTTTGGACGTTCGCCAGGTGATGGCCCGGCGCTACTTGGGGTGGCCGGGGCGAGCAAATGGCTGCATGAAAGTCTCGCCAAACGCACCTTTGATGACCTGAAAATCCCCTGCGCGCTGACGGCTGTGGATCTCAAATCGGGGCGCGAGATCATTTTAGATCGGGGACGGTTGGTGGATGCCGTGCTGGCGACGATCGCGCTGCCAGGCATCCTGCCGCCTCACCAGATCGAAAATTATCAATTGGTGGATGGCGGCGTGCTGGACCCGGTACCGGTTTCTGTTGCCCGTTCCTTGGCGCCCAACCTGCCCGTGGTCGCCGTTGTCCTGACTCCCATGCTCGAGCAAGCGGGGAGATTAACACGCATCCCTCTCCCGAACCACATCCTGAAACCGATTGTCCAGCGTATCACTCGATTCCGCGTGGTGCAGGCTTTTGAGGTCTTTCTTAGCGCCGTGGATGCGGCCGGGCGTATGCTGACTGAACTGCGCCTGAAAGTGGATGATCCGGAAGCCATCATCCTCCCGCAGGTGGGCCATATCGGTCTGCTGGACAAAGTAGATGTGCACGAGGTGATACACCTGGGTGAGAAGGCCGTAGATGCGATTCTGCCGCAGCTTAGGCGATCGCTTGCCTGGCCGCACCGCTTGCGCCGCCGGCTGTTCACCCCCGCAGTTCGGGGGTTCACCCCTGCAGATCGGGGGTTCACCCCTGCAGATCGGGGGTTCAATCCGCGTTAGGAGCGCAGCTTGACTCGCGATTTACGCCGCTACACCCGCCAGACCAATTTCCGTCTGATCCTGGGTGGTTTGTTCTTGCTCTTTATTGTTGGCGATGGCTTGATCTATCTTATCTACGGCCGAGGCGCGGCGTTGATGGGTTTGCTGTGCCTGCTAGCTGGACTGATCCCGGTGGCGCTTACTCTGCTTGTCATGCTGCTGCTGGATTGGGTGGCGAAGAGGGTGGGGAGAGAATGAGCTGGGTCGACTGGAAGTCGGTCACAAAGTTGGCAGGAAGTGTATGAGGGGGTTGGAGGCTTTTTTCTCATCAATTTCTTAACCACTCGGTTGACGATTGGCAGGTTTACGGGTATCCTTGTCCGCATGAATCTGCCTGAGGACAATCTTTCACGCCGTGACTTTCTCAAACTGGCTGGCCTCGGGTTGGGAACACTGGCACTCAACCCAATCCGTCGCTTGCTGCCCTTGCCCGATTTTCCCGCTTCCGAGCGCCTGGGACGTAACTGCACCGGCGGCAAGATTGATATTAAAACCCGGCCCGATAGCAACAGTCCGGCAGTCAAATCCATTTATGAGGATAGCGTCTTACCCTGGCTGCGCGAGAGGACGGCGGAAAATCTCGACCGAAACCGCCTCATTCAAAGCTGGGTAGAGACGCCCGAAGGGTTTGTTTACGCCCCCTATCTTCAGCTTGTTCGCAACCAGCCCAACCAGCCGTTGACAGCCACGCCGGAGGGCAAAACAGGCTTTTGGGCGGAAGTCACCGTTCCTTATGTGGATATTTACCTGGACAATCCACCGCCGCGTTCACCGAACTTGAGACATTTGCTCGGCAGCAGCCTGCCGGTTCGGTTGTATTACAGTCAGGTGATGTGGATAGACCAGATCAAAATTGGCGATTCCGGCCAGGTTGCCTATCGGATCAACGAACGTTACGGCAGTTACGGCGATATTTTCTGGGCCGAAGCGGCCGCTTTTCGACCCCTGACCGAGGCCGAGATCGCGCCCATCGCGCCTGAGATAGACCCCGTCGAAAAGTCAATTGTCGTCAATACAACCAATCAGAGCCTCTCATGCTTTGAGGGCAACCGCGAGGTTTACTTCTGTCGCGTCTCCACCGGCAGGAGCGGTCTTGAAACTCAATTGGGGGATTTTTCTATCTGGCGCAAAACGATTTCGGTGCGCATGGCCGTCGGAACGATAGAGGCGGGATATGATACCCCCGGCGTCTCCTGGACAACCTACTTTGTCAGCACTGGCGTCGCTATCCATGCCACTTTCTGGCATAACGAATATGGCTTTGCGCGCTCGCATGGCTGTGTCAACTGCAAACCAGAAGATGCCAAATGGATCTTCCGCTGGACAATGCCGGTTGTCTCTCTGGAACCGGGCGATGTGGTCTGGAGCAACTGGCGTTCGGGCAGCACGCGCGTAAAAGTCGAACAACGCTATTGGTAGAGAACGGATTGAAACCCTAATGGACGTTTTCAACATTACTATTGGATTGGCCTTCTTGGCCGGTTTAGCTTCTTTTCTTTCACCGTGCGTTTTCTCGCTGGTGCCGGCTTACATCGGCTACCTGGGCGGACGCGCCGCAGGTGGAGAAGATGCCGCCGGCAACCGCTTTACCATCTTTAGCCACGGCCTGGCGTTCGTTTTGGGTTTCAGCGTCGTCTTTATTTTCCTGGGAATAGCTGTCTCGGCCTTTGGCGGTTTGCTTTTCGATATTCGTACCTGGCTGGCCAAAATTGGCGGCATTATCGTGGTGATCTTTGGCTTGCACATGATTGGCGTCTTCCGCATCCCTTTTCTGGAATATGACGTGCGTGTCCACTTGCAGGTAGATCGCAAGTGGGGCTACCTTTCCTCGGCTTTGATGGGCGTGTTCTTCTCGGCCGGCTGGTCGCCATGCGTCGGCCCTGTGCTGGGCGCCATCCTGACCCTGGCATTGAACGGCGGCTCGGTGCTGTTGGGCATGAAATTGTTGAGCGCATACTCGGCCGGTCTGGCAGTACCCTTCCTGATCGCTGCATTGGGCATCGGCTGGGTCTCCATCACCTTGCGCAAATATGGCAAGGTCATGCGTTATGTCGAGATCGTGATGGGTATCATTCTGTTGATAGTAGGAACAATGCTCTTTTTTGGGACTTTCGAATTACTGGCTCGTTACGGCTTTTTCGTAGATTTCGGACTTTAGTTGATGATTACAGTTACACTCTATACGCGCCCCGAGTGCCACCTTTGCGAACAAGCCAAAGCAGATTTGCAAGCCCTGCAAGAGAAATTCCCGCATCGCCTGGTGGAGATTGATATCAACTCCGACCCGGCCTTGCAGAACGCCTATGCACTCGATATTCCAGTTGTAGAAGTTGGGCCATATCGCTTGAAAGCGCCTTTCACGCCTCAGGATTTAGAGAAGACCCTCGGCGCTGCGCACGACCGGCAGGAGCATCTGGAACGGATTGACGATAAAGCTTATCGAACCGCGGTCGCGCGTGGGCAAACCATCACCCGCTCAGACCGGATTTCATACTGGCTTAGCCGCCATTATCTGGCGATTTTCAACCTGTTCTTGCTGCTCTACGTTGGGCTTCCTTTTCTGGCCCCCGCGCTCAAGAAAGCCGGCGCGGACAGCGCTGCGCAAGTGCTGTATAAAATCTATAGCCCCTTATGCCACCAGTGGGCATTTCGCTCTTTTTTCTTGTTCGGCGAACAGCTATATTATCCTCACAGCACAGCCAATCTGCCCGGCGTGATATCCTTTGAGGCTGCGACCGGCATCACCGACCAGCGCGACCCGTTCCGCCTGGAGGCGCGTAAATTCGAGGGCAATCCGGTTATGGGTTATAAAGTCGCTCTCTGCGAGCGGGATGTGGCCATCTGGGGTTCCATGCTGTTGTTCGGCCTTATCTATGCCGTCACCGGCCGCCGCATACCGCCTTTGCACTGGATGCTCTGGCTGGTAATTGGCCTCGGCCCGGTCGGGTTGGACGGCTTCTCACAACTCGTCAGCCAGATGCCGTTTGACGCCATCCATGCCATTCTGCCCTATCGCGAATCCACGCCTTTCCTGCGCACGATGACCGGCTTCCTCTTTGGGTTCAGCACGGCCTGGTTTGGCTTTCCTGTGGTGGAAGAAGCCATGGCGGATACCCGCCGCCTGCTTGCAAAGAAAACTGCCATCGTCGGAGTTAAATCCTAGCCATGCCGATCCAGACTCGTGACGGGGTTCGTTATTTCTCATTTGAGACTTTCGACGCTGGCATCACCCAGGCTGTTTTTACCCGCCAGGGCGGTGTCAGCCCGGAGCCGTGGGCTTCGCTCAACGTCGGTGGGACGGTCGGCGATCATCCGGAACGGGTGCAGGAGAACCGTCAACGTGCCTTTGCCGCCCTCGGCTTGGATCCGGTCACGCTCTTCGACGTCTGGCAGGTACACGGTAGCGCGGTGGTCGTCGCCGACGCGCCCCTCCCGCCCCATTCCCCCCATCAACAGGCAGATGTCATCCTGACCGATAAAGTCGGCGTCAGCCTGTTCATGCGTTTCGCAGACTGTGTGCCGATTATGCTGTATGATCCGCTGCGCAAGGTCATCGGCCTGGTACATGCCGGCTGGATGGGAACGGTGAGAGGCGTCCTTCGGGCTGCGCTAGAGGCCATGCAGGCGCGTTTTGGTACGCAACCGGCCGACCTGCAGGCTGCCATCGGTCCATCTATTGGCCCGGATCACTACGTCGTCGGCCCGGAGGTAGTCACTCAGGTGTGGCAAGCCTTCGGCGAGGATGCCGCAGGTTTGCTGGCGACAATAGACGGCGTGATACACTTTGACCTTTGGGTGGCGAACCGCTTGCTATTGGAGCAGGCTGGAGTCAAGCATATCGAAGTGGCCGGACTGTGTACTGCCTGCCACGTGGACAATTGGTATTCTCATCGCGCCGAGAGGGGCCGCACCGGTCGCTTCGGCGCGCTGATCGCCTTGAAAACGTAGGGCGGGATTCCAATCCCGCCGCTCGTTGGTGGTCATATCCGGCGGGATAGTGATCGGGTTGAAAACGTAGGGCG
>DYHT01000004.1:0-45734 GCA_020723995.1 Chloroflexus sp. | reverse complement strand
CGCTCGTTGGTGGTCATATCCGGCGGGATAGTGATCGGGTTGAAAACGTAGGGCGGGATTCCAATCCCGCCGCTTGTTGGTGGTTATATCCGGCGGGATAGAATCCCGCCCTACACCCTAAATATGAATGCATCCCTTATCTCTTCCATCCGCGAACGGTATCAACGGGTGCTCGGCCAAATTGCCACAGCCGCCGCCAGGTGCGGGCGCGAGCCACAGTCTGTGTTTCTGGTAGTGGTGACCAAATCCCAGCCGCTGACGATTGTGCAGGCGGCGGTGGCAGCCGGAGCGCGGCTGCTGGGCGAAAATTATGCTGAAGAAGCGGTGGAGAAAATCTCAGCTCTGAAGGCCGAATCTGAGGTAGAATGGCACATGATCGGCCATGTGCAGAGCCGCAAGTCCGAACTGGTAGCCGGGCGCTTTGACATGCTGCACTCGCTCGATAGCCTGAAATTGGCCGCGCGGCTGGAGCGCTTTCTCAGCCAACATGGCAAACTACTGCCGGTCCTGCTGGAGTTCAACGTCAGCCATGAAGAAAGCAAATATGGTTTTCCGGCCTGGGATGAAACGCGCTGGCCTGAGCTTTTACCTGAGGTTGGACAGGTGCTGCAATTTTCTCACCTGGCAGTGCGTGGGCTGATGACGATGCCGCCCTACTTTGAAACCGCAGAACTTTCAAGACCATATTTCCAGCGTTTACGCCGTTTGCGCGATTTCCTGGCGGCTCACTTTCCTCATGCTGATTGGCGTGAGCTATCCATGGGAACAAGCATTGACTTTGAGGCCGCGGTGCAGGAAGGCGCAACGTATGTCCGCATCGGACAGGCCATTTTTGGGCCGCGCACCACGTAACGCGGCATGCTCCGCGATACTGCAACCAAAGGGGACATAAATGTCGCGCGACATAATCTTCGCGGTTGCGCAGTTTTTACCGAAGAGTACTGTAACGGACGAGGTGATTTAAGTGACTATTGTTCTTATCGCAAAACTGATCAGTTCCCTGGTAAATATCGTTGTCCTGCTTGTCATCGTGCAGGTGGTGTTATCTTATTTCATGTCTCCCTTTCATCCCATAAGGCGCACGATTGACAAGTTCGTCGAGCCAATGCTGGCGCCCATTCGCAGGGTCGTGCCTCTGATCGGCATGTTCGATTTCAGCCCGTTGATTTTGATTATCCTGGTTCAAGTTGCAGCCACTGTTCTGATCAACCTACTCTTCACACTGAGGTGATGTAATGGCCCACCGAAAATTTGAACTGCACAATGGAAAAAAGGGCGCTGCGCTGGCCGTGCGCGTCACGCCGCGCGCCAGCCGGAACGAGATCTTCGAAGTATTAAGCGACGGGACAGTCAAGATCCGCTTGACTGCGCCGCCGGTCGAGGGTCAGGCGAATGAGGCGCTGCTCAAGTTCCTGGCCGAAGTGTTGAGTGTACCACTATCAAAACTGGAGATCGTGGCCGGGGCATCCGGGCGGGATAAACTGGTCTCTGTCCTGGATATGGACGTCGAAACCGTTCATAAGCGCATCGTCAAGCACATGAGTTGATAAGAAGAAACCCGTTTTCTCCAAGAAAACGGGTTTCTGGTTGATTGAGGCAACCTACGGCACGCTGCCGTACAGCGAGCGGTAGATGACGAATATCTCGTAGATATTGCGAATGTAGTTGCGTGTTTCCTCATAGCGGACGACTTCCAAGAACAGGTCGGGGTCGTCGCCCGCCAGGTTCTTCCAGGTTTCGGCATTGCCGGGGCCGGCGTTGTAGGCCGCCAGCGCAACATATAAGTCCCCGCCAAAATATTTGCGCCAGGTTGCCAGATAATCGGCGCCCAGTGTGAGGCTGACCAGCGGCCGGTAGAGGTCATCTGAGGTGTAATCTGGCGGCCAGCCCACGTTCTGGGCGATACTCTGGCCAGTGCTGGGCATGATCTGCATCAGGCCGCGCGCCCCGGCTGAGGAGCGGACAAAACCTTCGAACAGGCTCTCCTGCCGTACGATGCTGAATAGCAAGAGGGGATCAATCCCGTTTTGCCGGGCAGCCGGTACGATCAAATCCTGGTAATAGACCCCAAAGCGGAGGCGGTTGAAATAGCGCGGCGCGGTCAGCGCTTTGGCGCCGGTATCCATCCCGGCCAGGGTCAGCACCTGGCGGGCGGCGGAAATGGCGCTGCGGTACAGTCCCAGGTCGAGCAGGTAGTTGGCCAGGCGGTAACTATCGGCCGCATCCTCGCTGACAGCTTTGCGTAGCTCTTCAAATTCCAGGCGGGCTTCGTCGTACAGTCCCAGGTTCCACAATTCGCTGCCGCGCACCAGGCGCGGGTCTTGCAGGAGTGTACCCGCGTGGCTAAGGTCGGTTTCCGCGGGCAGGTTGAATTGGATGCGTATCCAGGCTTCGGCCGTGCGGCGGTCGGTGGCCAGGTCGAAATCCAAGTTGTAGGCCGGCGGCGGCTGGAAAAAGGCCTGGCCGAAGAGGGTATCGCGGGCGCGTTCGCTATAGTAACCGCTTGGATCAAGGGCGGCGGCTTGCTGCCAGGCCGTCTGCGCGGCGCCGGCGTTGCCTTTGGCCTGCCGCGTCTTACCGATCCAGAAATTGGCGCGCGCCTGGTCTTCGGGCGCAGTGGAAAGGATGAGATTACGCTGAAAAGTGACCAACGCCCCGTCCAGGTTTCCGCTGCGGTAGCGGGTGATGCCAGCCCAAAAGAGAGCCTGTGGGACAAGTTCGCTGCCTGGATATTGATCGGCGATGCGCTCCCAAACTTGCGCGGCATCTTCGAGTTTGCCGGCGAGTTCCCGCATTCGGCCGGCGTTAAGCAGGAAACGAGGCGCGTCGAAGTTGGTTGGCCTGGCTGCCACGAAATCGAGGTAAGTTTGCGCCGCGGCCTCGTACTGGCCAAGAAAGAACCACTGGGTGCCGGCTTTTTCATCCCAGGCAGCCTGCCAGTGAAAGTTGTCTGGATAATTATTGATGAATAGTGTGTATTCGGCAACGGCTTGCTCGTAAAGCCCCAATTTGTCCAAAGTCAGGGCGCGGTAGTAGTGCGCCGTGCCGTCGTCATTCTGCGGGTTGGCGGCAATGTAACGTTCGAAGGCGGCCAAAGCCACGCCATACTGCCCGGCGAAGTAGTCCACCAGACCGCGCTGGAATTCGTCCACTGGTACGCCGGCGTTTACCAGGGCGACCAAACCGGAATATGAATCATAAGCAGTCGGGTAATTATCTACTGCGTGCAAAAAACGTTGATGGGCCTGGCTGCTTAGGCCAAGCGAGAGATAAGTTTGTCCAGCCAGGAAATCCATTTGGGCTTTGACGAAATCGTTGTTCGTTTTTGAGGCGATCTCGTCGTACATGCTCAAGGCCGTGGCTGAATCTCCCGCAGCGGCGTAGGCGCGAGCCAGCTTGATCTGCAAGCCGGTGCCATCGCCGAGCTGCGGGGCTGTCAGGGCAGATTGATAGGCAGTAATAGCGGTCGAATGATCCCCGGCTGCCGTCAGGGCATCGCCGCGCCGTTCCTGTGCATACGCCTCCAGTACACCCGGACGCAGGTTGAGGTAGGAAGAAAAGGCCGGTGCGGCTTCTGCATCGCGTTGCAGCTTTACGTATGTTTCGCCGAGCAGGAAAAAGGCGTAAGCAGCATACTGCGAATGGGGATATTCTATGGTCAACTGGCGCAAGGCATTTAAGGCTGAAGGATAGTTGCCGTCCTCGAATTCGACGCGTCCCAATCCCCACAGCGCAACGGCGCGGATTTCTGCATCTGCTGAGGTGGCCGCGGCGATCTGGTACTCGGCGCGGGCGCGGGCGTAGTCGCCATTGAAGAGCGCCCGGTCGCCGGTCTCGACCCGTATGGCCGGGGGGGGCGTCGGCGTGGGCAGCGGGGTGGGGGTGACAACAAATGCAAATGGGGTGGGGGTGAGGCTGGGAGCCGGCGTCAGACTTTGGTTCGCCACTGACCCGGAGGAGTGGGGCGGGTTGCATCCGGCTAGAGAAATTATCAGCCACACATACAGGAGGAAGCGTTTGAATTTCATGGCGAAACTTATAATGCCGAATGGAGGGGATGTCAATGCTTTGACAATCCAGGCCTGCCGTGTTAAACTACCCCCGCTTACGACGACGCTCTCGGCTGAGAGCGTCGTTTAGTGTATACTTAATTCTGGCTCTCGGCGGCGTCCTCACCGCCGGGGACGGCGGCTCGAGCGATTAATCAATGCGCACACTTGAATGGGATTATGCAACCAACGAACTTAGAATGATCGACCAGCGCCGCCTGCCCGGTTCGCTGGAAATTGTCACGTTGCACACCCATACGGAAGTGGCTGAAGCCATCCGCAACATGACCGTGCGCGGCGCGCCGGCCATCGGCGCAGCGGCTGCTTTTGGACTGGCGCTGGCGGCGCAGGAATCCAACGCCCGTGATGTCGCCGCCCTCTTTTCTGACCTGGAAACTGCTGCGGAAACCATGAAATCCGCCCGCCCAACAGCGGTCAACCTGGCCTGGGCAGTGGATCGGGTGCTGAAATCCGTTTCCGTCCGCTTATCCGCTTCCGTATCCGTTGACGAACTATCTTCTTCGGTTCTTGCCGAAGCCCAACGCATCGCCGACGAAGACGTTGAAGTTAACAAGCGTATGGCCGCCCACGGCGCGATGTTGATCAACGATGGCGATACCATCATCCATCACTGCAACACCGGCGCGCTGGCCGTGGTGGACTGGGGCACAGCCTTGGGCGTCATCCGCCTGGCGCACGAGCAGGGCAAGCGAGTCCACGTGCTGGTGGACGAGACGCGCCCGCGTCTGCAGGGGGCACGCCTGACGGCCTGGGAATTATCGCAATACGGTATCCCATACGAAATCATCACGGATGGCATGGCCGGCCATTTCCTGCGCACCGGCCAGGTTCAGAAAGTCCTCTTCGGCGCGGATCGCATTGCCGCCAATGGCGATGTGGCCAACAAGATCGGCACGTACATGCTGGCGCTGGCGGCGCACGATAACAATATTCCGGTTTACTCAGTCGCCCCAACCTCGACGATTGACCTCTCGCTGGCGCACGGCGGGCTGATCCCCATCGAGAAGCGTGACCCCGGCGAAGTATTGGATATCGAGTTTCAAGGTGAGCGCGTTACTCCGCAAGGCGCAAAAGCCCGCAACCCGGCTTTCGACATAACGCCTGCACGTTTAATAAGCGCAATTATTACTGAGAATGGGATTGCGTATCCTCCATTCGAAATCAACTTAAGAAAGGTGGTTGAAAGTTGAAGGTTGAAAGTTAGAAAGACCACCTTCAACCTGTAACCTGTAACTATGGATATTTTAATCACCGGCTCTGTCGCCTACGATTACCTGATGACCTTTCCCGGCCTGTTCAAGGAACAAATCCTATCCGAACGGTTGGAGAAAATCAGTTTGTCTTTCCTGGTCGATTCAATGTCCCGCCAGCGCGGCGGTATTGCGCCCAACATCGCTTATGGACTGGCTCTGCTTGGCGAACGCCCGCGCGTAATGGCCACCGTCGGCGAGGATTTCGGCGAGTACCGCCAGTGGCTGGAAAACGCGGGCGTGGATACCGCCCTGATGCAAGTCATCCCTGGCATCTACACCGCTTCGTTTTTTGCCACCACCGACCAGTTGAATGCCCAGATTGCCAGTTTCTATCCCGGCGCGATGGCGCACGCCGCCGAACAATCGCTGAGAGAGGTGAAGCCGCGCCCCGATCTGGTTGTCGTCTCGCCCAACGACCCGCTGGCGATGAAAAACTTCGCCGCCGAGTGCCGCGAGCTGAAAATCCCATATCTGTATGATCCCAGCCAGCAGGTGTTGCGGCTGGAAGGCGCAGAACTGGCGCGCGACATGGAAGGGGTGCGTTTCCTGTTCGTCAACGATTACGAGTTTGGGCTGATTTCCAAAAAGACCGGCTTGGATCTCGAACACATGCTCAAACACATGGATGTGCTGGTCATCACGTGCGGCGCGGATGGTTCGACCGTTTATGCCAACGGGAGGGAGTACAATATCCCTATCGTCCCGGAAGTCTGCATTGTAGACCCCACCGGCGTGGGCGACGCCTTTCGCAGCGGATTCCTGGCTGGTTATGCGCGTGGCTTCGGCTGGGAGCTGTGCGGGCAGATGGGCGCGCTGGCCGCAACTTACTGCCTCGAGCAGAAAGGTACGCAAAACCATTCGTACACCCGCGCTGAGTTTGTAGCGCGCTTCCGCCAGCATTTCGATGATAAGGGCGCGTTGGATGCGCTTGTTAGAGAATAGAGAACAGGAGTTACGCATGAGCAACTACGATATCAAAGATACCAGCCTGGCCGAAGGCGGCCGTCGTCGGATCGAATGGGCCGAGCGCGAGATGCCCGTCCTGCGCATGATCCGTGAACGTTTCCAAAAAGAACGCCCGTTGGAGGGTATTCGTCTCTCTGCCTGCCTGCACGTCACCACTGAGACGGCCAACCTGGCGCGGACCCTGCATGATGGCGGCGCGGACCTGGTGCTGACCGCCTCCAATCCGCTTTCCACGCAGGATGACGTGGCGGCCGCGCTGGTCAGCCAGTTCGAGATCCCCACCTTTGCCATCAAAGGCGAGGACAACGTCACGTATTACAAGCACATCAGCGCGGCTCTCGACCACAAACCGCACGTGACCATGGACGACGGCGCGGACCTGGTTTCGACCATCCACAAAGACCGCCGCGAACTGCTGCCCAGCATCATCGGCGGCACCGAAGAGACCACCACCGGCGTCATCCGGCTGCGCGCCATGGCCGCCGACGGGATGCTCGAATTCCCGGTCATCGCCGTCAACGATGCCCTGACCAAGCATCTCTTCGACAACCGCTACGGCACCGGTCAATCCACGGTTGACGGCATCATCCGCGCCACCAACATCCTGCTGGCAGGTAGAAATTTCGTCGTCGCCGGCTACGGCTGGTGCGGACGCGGCCTGGCCTCGCGGGCGCGCGGCATGGGCGCACTGGTCATCGTCACCGAAGTGGACCCGCTCAAGGCGCTCGAAGCGGTCATGGATGGCTATCAGGTCATGCCGATGGAAAAGGCGGCCCAGATCGGCGACATCTTCTGCACCCTGACCGGCGACATCAACGTAGTGGATAAGCATCATTTCGAGGTAATGAAAGACGGCGCCATCGTCGCCAACTCCGGCCACTTCAACGTCGAGATCAACATCCCGGCGCTGAAGGCACTCTCCAAGGGCGAGCCAAAACTGGTACGCCAATTCGTCGAGCAGTATGAGACTAAAGATGGCCGCAAGATCAACATCCTCGGTGAAGGCCGCCTGATTAACCTGGCCGCTGCCGAGGGCCACCCGGCCTCGGTCATGGACATGTCCTTCGCCAACCAGGCTCTGGCCGCCGAGTACATGGTCAAGAACGCCGACAAACTGGAGAAGAAGGTCTATTCTGTCCCAGCGGAGATTGACGCTGAGATTGCCCGCATCAAACTTTCAGCGATGGGCGTGAAGATTGATGAACTGACCGCAGAGCAAGTCAAGTATTTGAATTCGTGGGAAGAGGGGACGTAGAACAGTAGGCAGTGGGCAGTAAGCAGTAGGCAATGAAAGGCCTCGTGGATGAAAATCCGCGAGGCCTTTTGTTGTTTGGTATTGTATAATTGACTTGGAGGCTGTTATGGAAACGTTTACCGTGCAAGCCGTTTATACGAAAGGTGTGCTCAAGCCAAAGACGAGATTAAACCTGCCTGAAAACAGCATGGTGGAGGTGCAGGTCAAGGCGGCAAAGGGCAGGAATGGTGGGCGGTCCACGCTTTTTGGTGCATTCCCGGAACTAGCTGTCATTACAGACGAGGATATTCAGGATGCAAAGAAGCAGTGGGAGAAAGGTCTGGAGAAGCAAGCCCGCTTGTTGAAAAAGGGGAAGTAACGTGGAGAAGTACGTTACGGACACGCACGCGCTGCTCTGGTACTTGGTCGGTTCGCCGCGGCTTGGGAAGAGGGCGCGTGCTGCTTTTGATGCAGCGGTTGCCGGGGATGCCGAGATCATCATTCCGGCAATCGTGGTTGCGGAACTGGTCATGTTTGCCGAGAAATATCGCACCATCCGGCCTGATATGATCTTTTCCAAATTACAGACAGAATCAGGATTTCAGATTGTGCCGTTAATGCCTGAGACGGCTGCCAAAATCCATGATCTGATCGCCCTCCCGGATATCCACGACCGGCTGATTGCTGCTGAAGCCTTATACCAAAAATGTGCGCTCATCACCTTTGACCAAAGGATTACCGATTCTAGTCTGGTAGAAGTTGTTTGGTAGGGATTTCATAACTTGTACTTCGTGGGAAGAGGGGACGTAGAGCAGCATTCAGCGGTTAGCGATCAGCATAAAGCCTTGTGAAGATTTTGAACCTTCGCAAGGCTTTCTTGTGTATAATCATGTGACAGTCACCTTCAAGGTGACTGTCACATGACCTGATGGTTGTAAGTCTTGCCAGTCCACCCTGGCTGACCCAAACCAGGTTCTCATCCAAAAAGCAGTAAAATAGGGGCTATGAAAACCGCCTTGCCATTAAGCCTGGAAGACTTTTTAGCGGCCCTGCCCGGAAATTACACCAACGCGGATCGGGTACTGGTGCAGCGCGCCTATCGCCTGGCCGAACGCGTCCACAACGGGCAAAAGCGCGCTTCCGGCGATCCGTACATCAACCACTGCCTGGCAGTCGCCTCTGCTCTGGCTGGATTGCACATGCCGGCGGATGTCGTCGCGGCCGGTCTATTGCACGATACGGTCGAAGACACCTCGATCACGCTGGATGACCTGCGCCGCGACTTCGGCGACGCCATCGCCAAACTGGTGGACGGCGTCACCAAACTGACCCAACTGCCGCGCGTCTCACGCGGCGAACATCAGGAAGAACTTCAAAACAATGTATCCCTTGCAGGAATAATTGAACAGGCTGAGGACGAGCAATCACGCCGCACCCGTAAACGAACCCTGGCCATCGAAACCCTGCGCAAGACTTTCCTGGCCATGGGCGATGACGTCCGTGTCGTGCTTATCAAACTGGCTGACCGCCTGCACAACATGCACACGCTGGGCTTTTTCCCTGAACAGAAGCGCCGGCGCATCGCCCAGGAGACCCTGGATATCTTTGCCCCCCTCGCCAACCGCCTGGGCATCTGGCAGATCAAATGGGAACTGGAAGACCTGGCCTTCCGCTACGTCAATCCTGAAAAGTATAAAGAGATCGCCGAACAACTGGCCGAGCGCCTCGAGTTACGTGAACAGCAAATCCAGCAAATTGTCGAACAATTCAAGCGTGTCCTGGCTGAACATGGCATCCAGGCAGAAATCTATGGAAGGCCTAAACACATTTATTCGATCTACAAGAAAATGACCGAGAAAGGTAAATCCTTCGAGATGGTACGCGACGTGCGCGGCGTCCGGCTGCTCGTCCCGGACGTTCCGGCATGCTACGCCGCCCTGGGTGTGATCCACACCCGCTGGCGGCCGATCCCGAACGAGTTCGATGATTACATTGCCGTTCCCAAAGATAATTTCTATCAATCCTTGCATACAGCCGTCATCTACGACGACGGCAAACCGGTCGAGGTACAGATCCGCACACCGGAGATGGACGAAAGCGCCGAGATGGGTATCGCCGCCCATTGGCGCTATAAAGAGGGCGGCCAGCGCGACAAGTACGACGAACGCATTAGTTGGCTGCGCAAGTTAATGGAATGGCGGCAGGACATAGACGATGCCCAGGAATTTGTGGACAGCATGAAGACGGATGTCTTTCAGGACCGCGTCTATGTGTTCACGCCGCGCGGCGACATCATTGACTTGCCGGCTGGCTCAACGCCGATTGACTTTGCTTACCACGTTCACACCGACATCGGCAACCGTTGCCGGGGGGCCAAGATTAACGGTAAACTTATCCCTCTCGAACATGAACTGCATACCGGCGACCAGGTCGAAATCCTGACCGCCAAACACGGCGGTCCCAGCCGCGACTGGCTCAACCCCAGCCTGGGCCTGGTGCGCACACAGCGCGCCCGTTCCAAGATCCGCGCCTGGTTCAAAAAACAGGACCGCGAACAGAATCTCGCTCAAGGAAAAGCGCTCTTCGAGCATGAAATCCAGCGGCTTGGGTTGTCGGAATTTGACGAAAAGGCTTTAGAAGAAATAGGCCGCAGCCTGGATTATCGCTCTCTGGATGATATATACGTGGCAATTGGGAGCAGTGATCTTTCGGTCGGACGCCTCATCAACAAGCTGTTGGAGACCAAGGAGACAGACGATATCCTGGTCGTCGTACCTTCCACCAGCGCACCGCCCTCCACCGGTTCAGTCACCGTGCTTGGCCTCAAGGACATCCTGACCAATTCGGCCAGATGCTGCAATCCCACCCCGGGCGACGATATTATCGGTTACATCACGCGCGGCCGCGGCGCGACCATCCACCGCCAGGACTGCCCTAATATCCTACGTATTCGCGATCGCGAACGGCTGGTTAAGGTTTCGTGGGGTGAGCATGTCCACACCTACCCGGTGCCGATCAGTATCTCGGCCTATGACCGCCAGGGACTGATGAGTGATATTACCAGCTTGCTCAATACCGAAAGCGTCAATATCCTGGATGCCAACGTGCGTGTCAGCAAGAATCTGGCTGACTTGCGCCTGGTCATCGAGGTCATGGATATTGCCCAGCTCAGCCGCATTCTCGCGCGCATCGAAAATTTGCCCAATGTGTTGGAAGCCCAACGCTTGCGTGGGGGGTAATTTCCCTCACCCCTGCCCCTCTCCCATAGGGAGAGGGGCAGGGGTGAGGGAAAGTGGTATAATGTCGCCGCCTCAGCGGGAATACGTCCCGCGCCGGCGATTAATATGCTAACTGTCAGCGAAGCGCAGCAACACATTCTCTCCCATTTTGAGCCTGTCGAGGCCCAGACCCTGCCTCTCGACGGGGCTGCTGGTCGTGTGCTGGCGGAAGATATCTTCACGGCCATTGACCTGCCCCCCTTCGATAACTCCAGCATGGATGGCTTCGCCCTGCAGGCCGCCGACACGCAGGGGAGCAATTCATCCAATCCTGTCACGCTTACGGTCATGGCAGACATTCCTGCCGAAAGTCCAGGCAATATCGTTGTTGGGCCTGGCCAGGCTGCCCGCATCATGACCGGCGCGCCGATTCCTGGCGGGGCAGATGCAGTCGTCAAGGTTGAAGATACCGACCACAGCCGGGAACCAGGCACGCCCGCGCCAAAGGCCGTCTCGGTATATCAGCCTGTCCAACCGGGCGAAAACATCCGCTATCGGGGTGATGACATTTATGCCGGTTCGATCGTGCTGGCGCGTGGCCGCCACCTGCGCGCCCAAGATTTGGGGCTTTTGGCCACGCTCGGAGTTTCAAAGGTGCAAGTATATCGTTCGCCGCGCTTGGCCATATTTTCGAGTGGTGATGAGTTGATTCAGGTTGAAGCGCCGCTCAGTCCCGGTAAAATTCGCGACTCCAATTCATATACCCTGTCAATTCTGGCTGCGCAGGCTGGCGCAGAAGTTATTCCACTCGGCATCGCCCTTGATGAGCAGGCGGCGATACTTAAACTGCTCGACCTGGCCGTGGACGCAAAAGCCGATCTAATCGTCTCCTCGGCCGGCGTCAGTGTGGGCGCGTTCGACTTCGTCAAACAGGTGGTCGAGGAACAGGGCCGCCTCGAGTTTTGGAAAGTAAACATGCGTCCGGGTAAGCCGCTGGCTTTTGGAACGTATCGCGGCATCCCTTTCTTCGGCCTGCCCGGCAACCCGGTCTCGGCCTACATCGGGTTCGAGGTCTTCGTGCGACCGGCGCTGGAAAGACTCAGCGGGGCAACCCCTCGACCTCGGCTGCGCCAGCGCGCCAGGCTGGCAGAGCCGATCAGCACCGATGGACGCGAGACTTACCTGCGGGCTGTGGTCACAGAAGAAAATGGGGCGCTGATCGCCCGGCTTACCGGCCACCAAGGATCAGGGAATTTGCTCTCTTTGGTGCAGGCAAATGCTTTACTGATTGTGCCCTCTGGGGTAAAATCGCTGCCTGCAAACGCAGAAGTAGAAGTCTGGATACTTTAGGAATAAATCATGGACAAAGGCTTCAAATGGGCTTCGATCGTCGTCGCCATCCTCGGTGGCCTGAATGCCGCCTACCTGCTCATATATAAACTGACCAGCGCCCAGGCCATGTGCCTCGGCTCCAGAGATTGCTCCACTGTCAACGCCAGCCGCTACTCGGAAATATTCGGTGTTCCCGTCTCGCTGCTTGGCCTGCTGGCATACCTGACCATAATAGGCATCCACGTCCTCGAAACGCGCAGCCCGTTCTTCAAAGAGAATGGCAACCTGTTTATTTTCGGTCTCAGCCTGGTAGGCGTGGTGTTCTCGGCTTATCTGACCTACATCGAATTTTATATCATTCACGCCGTCTGCCCTTTTTGCGTCGCTTCGGCCATCTTTATCACCATCGTTTTCGTCCTTTCGATCATCCGCCTGGTTGGACAAACCGAATAATTAGGAGGAATTCTATGCCCCGCATTCGCTGCCATTACATTGATTGCATTTTTCTGGACGAGGGATATTGTAGCGCCGCGGCGGTCGAAATTGACGCCGATACCGGTTGCGCCACGTATTCTCCTAACGAAGCTGCCGCCCATGACAATGTCTGGGAAGAAGAAGAGCTGGAAGAATGGGAGGAAGACGAGCTTGAAGACGAAGAAGACTTGTGGTTGGATGAAGACGAAGACGAAATATAAAATAGGCAATACCGCAAAACTCACTTTGTCACCCCTTCACTCCGTTCAGGGCAGGCTCTGAGGGAGCGTTCTTCAGCGACCGAAGAGCCTGCCCTGAGCCTGTCGAAGAGGTCTCCCGCCGTGGAGGGGATTCTTCGGGCAAAGTGCGCCCTCAGAATGACAGGAAGGGGCTGGTCTCTATCAAGGCTTGTCACCCTCGAGTGACTTTTACGATATTGCCCAAAATGTGTTAATATTACCTTGTCGAACCGGAGGTGGTAGCGCGAGAGTAAGCAGAGCCAAAAACAGGAAAGCTGTACTCTCGCAAAGAGGACAGATGTCGCTATTCAATTCGCTGGTGTTATTGTAATCTTACCCGGCAAGATCCCATAAATGGGCAAAACCTGCCCCATCTTCCGAAAGGAGTACTCGTATGCGACTTTATGTGGATAGCGCAAAGTGTTCCGGCTGCCACGCCTGCCGGGTGGCATGCTCGCTGAATCTGTTTGGCGAGAGCAACCCGAAGAAAGCGGCACTGGTCATCGAACCCCATTTCCCGGCCAAGGGCGTGTACAAAGTCAAGGTCTGCACGCAATGCGGCGACTGCGCCGCGGTCTGCCCAACCGAGGCCATCAAGAAGAACGACAGGGGCGCCTACTACGTAGACTTCGCCGAATGCAACTTGTGCGAAGCCTGCGTACCGGAGTGCCCGGAGGGCGTGATGTTCCTGCGCGCTGAACTGGCGGACACGGCCTGGGAGTGCGACCTGTGCGGCGACTGCGTGGCCGTGTGCGGCACCAGCGCGCTGTGGATAGCAGATTAGCGGACTCAGGAGGCAATTATGTTGAACGGTTACGGTGGTCAAATTCTCCGTGTAGATCTTACGACTGGAAAGATAACCAAAGAAGCAACGCCTGGGGAACTGGCACGCGATTTTCTGGGCGGGCGCGGCTTTGGAGCATACTTCCTGTTCAAAGAAGTGCCTAAGGGCGCCGACCCGCTCGGCCCGCAAAACAAACTCATCCTCTCGACCGGCCTGTTCTCCGGTATGCTGGTGCCGGGCGGCGGCAAGTGTGACTGGACAACCAAATCCCCACTGACGGGCGGTTATGCATCCGCCTCGCTGGGCGGGCATTTCACCGCGGAAATGAAATACGCCGGCATTGACAGCATCATCCTCGAGGGCATCAGCCCGAAGCCGGTTTACCTGTTCATTGACGATGACAAAATCGAGCTGCGGGATGCCGCGGCTTTGTGGGGCAAAGGCGCTATCGAGGTTGAGAAGCAATTCAAAGATAAATTCGGTGAGGAATATCAGGTGGCCGTCATCGGCCCCGGCGGAGAGAATCTGGTCTCGTACGCCAGCATCAACCACGACTATGGCCGCCAGGCCGGGCGCGGCGGCGTCGGCACGGTGATGGGCGTCAAGAAGATCAAAGCCATCGTCCTGCATGGCACCAAATCTGTCAGCGTGGCGGATATGGAAGCCTATCGCAAGGCCGGTATGGCGCTTTACAAGGCCTGCAAAGAGGCCGAGTTTCTACCGGAGTGGACGCGCTACGGCACCACCGTTGTCACCTCGTGGTGCGACGAGGTCGGCGCGCTCCCCACCCGCAACTTCAGCGCCGGTTCATTCGAGGAAGGCAAAAGCTTGTACGGCGCGGTGATGCGCGAGAAAATCGTCATCACCGACAAGGGTTGCTTCGGCTGCCCCTCGCCGTGCGGCAAGTACAGCCGCTCGAAGAAATACAATCTCGAAGTCGAAGGCCCCGAATACGAGACCATCGGCATGATGGGCTCAAACCTGGGTATCGCTGATATCGAAGCCGTCGCCAAATTGAACCTGATGTGCGACGACCTGGGCATTGACACCATCTCCGCCGGTTCGGCCATCGGTTGGGCGATGGAGTGCTACGAAAAAGGCATCTTCACCAAAAAAGACACCGATGGCCTCGACCTGAAATTTGGGAACGCCGAGGCGGCCTTCACGCTGGCCGAGAAGATTGCCCTCAAAGAGGGCCTCGGCGCGCTGCTGGCCGAGGGCGTCAAGCGCGCCGCGCAAAAAGTCGGTCAAGGCAGTGAGAAATTCGCCATCCACGTCAAGGGCATGGAGCAATCCGCCTACGCCACCCACAACGCCACTGCCATGCTGATTTCCTACATGACCTGCGACGTGGGCGCGCACCACAACCGCGCCTGGGCCATCACCTACGATTTGCAGGTTGGCCGCGACAAGGTCGTGCCGGAGAAAGTCGCCCGCGTCATCTGGCTGCAAAACTTCCGCCCGATGTTCGACGTGCTGGGCGGCTGCCGCCTGCAATGGGTGGAACTGGGCATTGACCGCGACCTGTACTGCCCCGCTTTGGAGGCCATCACCGGCGTCAAACGTTCCTGGGCCGACCTGGAAACGGTCGGCGAAAAAATCTGGAATCTCACCCGCCTGTTCTGGGCGCGCGAGAACGAGGACTTTGGCCGCCAGTGGGATATGCCCTCCCCGCGTTTTTACGAAGAACCGCCCACCACCGGCGTGACCAAAGGCCAGATTACCAAACTCGAAGATGTCAACAAACTGCTGGATATGTATTACGAGCAGCGTGGCTGGTCTGCGGATGGAATGCCGGCTGCGGCCACGCTGGAACGGCTGGGGATTAATACGCTGGTAGCGTAAAACTGTTACAGGTTGAAGGTTGGAAGGTTTCAAGGTTTGGCCCTCCAACCTCCAACCTCCAACCTTCAACTATGCCCGCAACTCTTCGACCTTCCAATGTCTTTAAGTCCTGCCTTGGCGGCAAGGATGAAATTACCGTCGAGTCTGGCCGCACCGTCCGCGAGACGCTCGTGTCGCTTGGCATCGCGCCGGAACTCATCGCGCTGGTGGTGGTCAATGGCGAGCAGCAATCGAAAGATTATCTGATCCAGGATGGGGATAATATCAAGGCGCTGGCCGTGATTGGCGGCGGGTAGAGATCACCAAGATATTTCTTATGCAGTGGAACGCTTCCCCCATAGCACGCTGACCACCACAATCAGAACCATAACAACAGCCAGTGCAATAATCCCCGTCGTGTCGGCCGAAACTGGCCAGCTGTAAGTAGTGGCTGTAGGATTCGCATCCGGCCCGGGTGTTGCCACGCCCGGCGTCAGCGTCAAATCGGGGGTGGCGAACTCAGCGGTGGACGTTTGCGCAGGCAGGGGCGCGGCAAAGGCGCGCAAGGCCCCCATTAAAACTGTAACGCAGACTGCAATTATGAAAAAAACCAGGAGGGAACGAAAGAGGTCTATTGGTTTCATCAATTGTGCAGGGCTTAGAGGATTTAGAATAACGGGGGTTGGCATTTCCAGCGGAGAGGGCGGGATTCGAACCCGCGAACCTTACGGTTACACGCTTTCCAAGCGTGCGCGCTAAGCCAGACTACGCGACCTCTCCAGTACGCTCCATCAGAGCGGGGCGAATTATACCATGCGAAATACACGGTGCTGTGCAAAATTCAGCTGGCTATTGGGAATCGGCGCGGTGGCCGCCCAAATGTAGTGCAAGATTAATCTCGCATTACGATTGATCGGCAGGTATGGCGCCTGCTCAAATGATCGGCTTGCCGTTTCTATAGAACAATTCGCCATCCATCAGAATTTCGGCGTCGACCATGTCGCAGAGCATATCCCAGTGGATGCCGGAGTCGTTCTTACTGCCGCTCTCCGGGTAGCCCGCGCCGACGGCCAGATGGATGGTGCCGCCCATCTTCTCGTCGAAGAGCATGTTCTTGGTGAAGCGGTTGATGCCGTAGTTGGTGCCGATGCCGAACTCGCCCAGGGTGCGCGAACCGGCGTCGGTGTTCAACTGCGCGGTCAGGAGTTCCTGGTTCTTGGTGGCGGTCTCTTTGACAACCTTGCCGTTCTCGAACCAGAGCTGGATGTCGGTGACTTCCTGCCCGTACTCGATGGCCGGGTATTTGAAGCGGATCCAGCCGTCCACCGAATCTTCGACCGGCCCAGTGAAGATCTCGCCATCCGGGAAGTTGAGCTGCCCGTCGCAGGGGATGAAGACCCGGTCTTTGATGGACAAGCTCAGGTCCACGTTGGAGCCTTTCAGCACGACCTTGTCGCGGCCCTTGAGCCAGTCCACCATCTTCTGATGTTCCTGGCCAGCTTTCCTCCAGTAGTCCACCGGATCGTCCTCGTTGAGCATCATCGCGCCGTAGACAAAATCGCGGTAATCGGCCAGGCTCATCTCGGCTTCCTGGGCCATGGCGTGGGTGGGATAGACGGTCAGGCACCAGCGCAATTCGCCTTTGGCGGCGCGCGCCAGGAAGATTTTGTTGATCGGCGCGGCGGCTTTGGCGGTGCGCGCCATGCGCGTCCCGTCTATGCCGCTCAGCGACCGGGTGTTGTGCTCCGACGAGATGTTCAGGCTGGCGTCGAAGGTCTCGGCAATCAGTTTGCGGATGGGGGAGACGTAATCCAGTTGAGAGTCCGAGGCGTACTTGTATAAAATTTCTTCCGCGCCGGGGGTGCTGGGCATGATAGTGACGAACGCGCCGGCCTTGACGGCTTCTTCATAAACGGCCAGGGTCAGCTCTTCGGCCAGCGGGTGGGTGCGGATCTGGCACTGCTGGCCGGGCTTGAGCGCCAGCGAGTAATGCACCATGACTTTGGCGAGTTTGGTAATGCGGGGGTCGGGCACGGGTGACTCCTTTCGGTGAAAGAGTATTGTTTTATCCGGCGGCAGCGTAGGCTTTGACTTCACGTTCCAGACGGTTGCCCAGGTTTTCCGCGGCAACATCTAGTTCGTAATCGGCCTGAAGACCCAGCCAGAACTGGGGAGAGGTGCCGAAGAAGCGCCCTAACCGAAGCGCTGTATCGGCTGTGATGCTGCGCTTCCGCAGGACAATTTCGTTGATCCGGCGCGGATGTACGCCGATGTCCAGAGCCAGACGGCTCTGGCTCAATCCCATTGGCTTTAGAAATTCTTCTTCCAAAACTTCGCCGGGGTGGATCGGATTCAATTTTTGTTCGGCCATAATCTTGCTCCTAATGATAATCGGTAATCTCGACATCAAAAGCATCATTCCCCCGCCATTCGAAGCAAACTCGCCATTGATCGTTGATGCGGATGCTGTGCTGGCCACTGCGGTCTCCGGTCAGCTTCTCCAAGCGGTTAGCAGGAGGAATGCGTAGATCATTCAACGAAACCGCGTTGTTCAACATGCGCAATTTTCGCAGGGCAGTTGGCTGGATCTCTGTTGGGAACCTGCGTGAGCGCTGGCGGCGATAAATCTTCTCGGTTTCGCTATCCTTGAAGGATTTGATCACAGCAGAATTATATAACGCCGCGCGCTAAGCGTCAAGAGATATGCCCGATGCTTATGGAACGAACACCGGCAGATCCATGATCTTGAACTGCCCTTCGCCGGTCTCGAGGACGCGGAACTCGAAAGACGAAGAAAGTGACGAGCGCCTGTTGCGCCTGGCCGGTGTCGGAGGATGTGGGGGCGCAGGCAGCCAAGGCCAGGGTCAGAATGAGCAGCCCCAAAACGCCCTTATTCATACGGCCTCCAGGATGTTATTTGTCGTGCCTTGCTGGTAGGAGCTTCTTGGCATTCGCCAGTTTACCGGCTAATTTGGCAGGCGCGTGGATCAAGTTCGGGAAACACTGTAAGCAGCTGTATACCTGACGATCCTGGTATTGCAGGGTGACGAGAGGGATTTCGTTTTCGGTGCGATTGCAGTTCAAACAAGTGTGCATGGTATGTCTAAGCCCCGCTTGGCTTTTGGAGAATTGCAGTACGCACGGCGTCCCACAACGCATCCGGGTGCTTGGCAGCGACTTGTAGCAAAACCCGCGCGGGGCCTTCAGGTGTGCGCCGTCCCTGTTCCCAATTCCGCAACGTGCTGATGCTAATGCCCAGCAGGGAGGCAAATTGGCCCTGGGAAAGTTTATAGCCTTCGCGAATGCATTTGATGTCCAGTTTATTCATGACGAAAGTGCGCGCGGGAGAGGTCTCCCCGCGTAAAATGGCGCCGCCTTCACGGACACTGGCTACCAATTCAGCAAACATTTCTTCTTTCATGGGTACTCTTCCTCGATAATCTTTCTGAGCATTCTCACTTTGTCAGGCGACAGGTCATCTTGTTCACTTTTGGCGTAAATAAGTAGCATGAGCAATTGGTCTTGCAGCACAGCGCAATAATAAATCACGCGCGCACCGCCGCGCTTACCATGCCCTTTGGCAAACCAGCGGACTTTGCGAAGACCGCCGCTGCCAGGAATAATATCTCCCATATCCGGACGCTGGACAAGGGCTATCTGCAACCGACGGTATTCGTCGTCTGTGAGCAGCGCCTGTACTAGGCAGGTGAATATTGACGTTTCAACGATGACCATAGTGCCGGATGGTATTTCAAGCAATAGTGTACGCCAATGGCGTACACATGTCAAGTTGTATTAGAGCGTTCCCTTGTACATCCCGCCATCCACGGTCAGCATCACGCCGGTGATATATGAGGCGGCCGGCGAGACCAGGAACACGGCGGCGTTGGCGAACTCCTCGGGCGTGCCCATCCGCCCCAGCGGACTATCCTTCGACTGTTTTGCGATTTCTTCTTCGACTGTCGTGCCGTTCTGCTTGGCGCGGAAGGACATCAGTTCGTAGACGCGCTCGGTCTCCGTCCAGGCCGGCAGGATGGAGTTGAAACGGATGCCCTGGGAACCAAGTTCCAGCGCCAACGACTTGGTCAATCCAACCGTCGCGGCGCGGATGCTGTTGGAGAGCACCAGATTGGGAATCGGCTGCTTGACCGAGTACGAGGTGACGGTCAGCACGCTGGCGGCCTGGGATTGCCTGAGATGCGGCAGCGCGGCGCGGATCAGACGGACGTGGCTCATGAACGAGAGGTCAATCGCCTTCTGCCAGGTCGCCTCGTCGAAGGATTCGAACGCCCCGGCTGGCGGGCCTCCCGAATTGGTGATGAGGATGTCCAACCCGCCGAACGCATCCACGGTTTGCGCGATGACCTTCTCAGGCACAGACGGATCACTCACATCACCTGCAAGCCCAATTACTTGTGTACCTGTTTCCTTGTTTACTTTTTCCGCCGCGGCTTTGATTCTTCCTTCATCCCGTCCATTGATTGCCACGCGGCAGCCCTCGCGCGCCAGTCCGCGAGCGACGGCGTAACCCAGTCCGCGCGATGCGCCGGTGACCAGGGCGCGCTTGTTTCTTAGATGTAAATCCATTGCAGCCTCCGTAAATGTGTTGTTGAAATGTTGAAACGTGCAAGTGTAAATTGACATTATGCCATAAGTGGGCTAAACTGAGTGAAATTGAACCGGGAGGTTGGTATGGATCTGGGACAATGGCTGGTGATTGGCCTGTGCGTCCTCTTGCTGGTCTGGTATATCGCCGGAGCGTTGATCAACTACCGGCGCGCCGAAGCTGTGCTGGCGTGGCTGAAGGCTGGCCTGGACGAACTGGGCGCGTTGAGCGGCATGGGCTGGCTGACGGTGCTGCACTCGGCCGGCAGGCTGGCAATCCGCGATGCGCGTCCGCCTTTCCGCACAGTGGAGTTACTTTTCGCCATGGAAGCGCGCGAAAACCTGCCGGTGTGGGCATCCCGCCACCTGCTTGGCCGGCGGGATGAATTGTATGTGCGCGCTGACCTGCGCTCCGCGCCGGATGCAGAGCTGGAAGCGGTGCGGCGTCCGCGCCCGTCGGATTCGGGCGAGCGGTTTGATATTACCCGCTCCGGCAAGAAAAGCGAAGCGCTACTGGGCCGGTTGAAGGAATTCCTGGGTAAATATCCGCAGGCGGTCTTGAAGGTTTCGTTCCAGCGCAAGTCGCCGCACGCGCTCATCCGGCTCAACCTGGACGATTTACGCAGCGGCGAGGCGGGCGCGTTTTTCGCCGCCCTGCGGGCCTGGCTGGAGTAGCATTCTTTGCGAGCGGGAGAATTAAACACAAAAAAAGCCCAACTCCTTGTAGAGCCGGGCTTTTATCGTGCCGGTTTGTGGCTGACCATCAAGCGAACAGCAGTCTTGCAGTACGTTCGAGCATTTCCACGCCGCGTATCTCAGTTTCGAAAAGCGGCAGGATGGAACGCACTTGGCCGTCGAATTCTTTCCAAATGGTCGCCATGTGCTCGTCCTGCATGGCAACGCGGTTCTTGACGAAATCGGGCGTATCCTTCTTGACACTGTTCTTGTCAATCAGCATGTTGACGATCACGCCGCCGACGGGGATATTAAATTCGCGGAACCAGCCAATGAAGCGGGTGATAACCGCAATCGGCAGCGCTTCGGGCAGGGTCACGAAGAAGAACGAGGTCAGGCTGTCGTCGGTCAGTAGTTCCTTGGCGTGGCTCATACGTTCGCGCAGGTTCAGCAGGTAATCCATCAGCGGATCTTTTTCCTTCTTCTTCCTGCTGTAGGAAAGCAAATCTTTCAGCGACGCCGCCTCTTCCCGGCTTTGCACCATCTTGTTGACCCACATCGAATAGACGCTGGTCATGCCCAGCAAACGGCGGGCGTTGGCGGTCGGCGCGGTATCGAAGACATAGACCTCGTACTCGTTGTCGAACATCAGGTCAATCATGTTCTCGAACATGGCCGACTCTTCAAACGCCGGGTTCATGGTCGCCGACTCGACGAATTCGTCCGCCTTTGTCTTGATATCAGCGTATTTGAGAAACCATTCGATCTTCTCGCGGATTTCCTTCTTGGATTTTTCGATGGTGTCGTGGGTGTCGATCTCGTAGGCCGTCAGGTTGGGAACGCCCTCGACCGTGGTTTGCTTACCGAAGACATTCTGTCCGAGCAGGCTGCTGAGCGAGTGGACCGGGTTGGTGGAGGCCAGCAGGGTCTTTTTGCCCTGTTGGGCGGCCCAAATAGCCGCTGCGCCGGCCATCACGGTTTTACCCACCCCGCCTTTCCCGCCGAAGAAGACGTACTTCAGTTTCAGATTTTGAACCATGTATTGTTGCATGGATGTCTCAATCATCACTTACCTCCAAACATCACATTTGCCATGCGTTCGATCATGGGCAGGCCGGTGATGTCGCGCTCGAATTCAGGGATGCGCGCCAGGACTTCGCCGGAGAAAACCTGGTCAATTTCCTTCAGGTAGGTCGTCTGCATCTCCATGCGGTTGCGCAGGTAGGCGGGGATGTTCTGACCAGCCAGTTCCGGTGGAATGACGCGGTTGACGATGTAACCAGCCAGCGGCACGTCAAATTTGGCGAACAGGCCGGCGGCTTTCTTCGTATCCAGGATGATCATTTCCTCTGGTGTCACAACGAAGAAGAAGGCGGTCTTCTGCTTGTCGGTCAGGATGCTGGAGGATACGTTGATACGGTGCTTGATGAATTGCAGTTCCTTGAGGATCCGGTCCTCTTCGCTTTCCTTTTTGCGCTGCATGACGGCAGCCACTTGGGAGTACTCTTCCATCTCGGTGCGCAGGGCAGTGATCTTATCAATCCACTGGTCATAAACCGAGGCCATGCTCAGGTAGTAAAGGGCGTGGCCCAACGGTACAAGATCGTAGATGTAATAGTCGTAGTTGCCGCTTCCGACAATGTCTACCACTTCGTCGAAGATGGCGCTTTCCTCCATGGCCGGCTCGGCGGCTGCGGCCTGGATGTAGTTCTCGATCTCTTCCGGGATTTCCGTCATCCCGTACATATCGCGAATCTTCTGGCGGATTTCTTCCTGATACTCCTTGATACGCTGGTCGGCGTCAATTTCCTGGGCGAACAAGTTGGGCATGATCTCGACCGGCCCTTTGCCGAAGATGTCACGCTTGAAAATATCAGAGAGGCTGGCTTGCGGGTCCACGGAAAAAACCAGCACCTTCATGCCTTGCTTGGCCAGCCAATAAGCAGTCGCGGCCGAGAAAGTGGTCTTGCCCAGGCCGCCCTTGCCGCCATACATGATGTATCTTCTATCGGGATTTTGTTCAAAGACTTCACGCATTGACATGATTGGCTCCTATGCGAGTGCGTCGGTCAGATCTTTTTCGCGCAACATACGGCGCTTCCAGGTGCTGATTTGCGGCACCACGTAAGGCAGCAGGCGCAGGCTGTAATAGGGCGGCAGGATGGGGACGCCCAGCAGGTCGCCCATCGTGATGAGGATGAACAGGTGCTCCATGCTGCCGCGCGTCTTGAGCGCGAAGCGAGCCATATCGTGGCCGGCCATGCCGTACAGGATGCTTTTGAGGCTATCCAAAAAACCGGGCTTTTTCTCTTCTTCCGTCATGGGATTGTCCTTTCTTTGTTATGGTGTTGTTACGTAATTTCCTGATCGCACAGATCAGTAAAGTCCCGTTCGCGCAGCATCCTGCGCTTCCAGCCGGAGACATCCGGCATAACGTAAGGCAGCAAACGCAGGGTGTAAAAAGGGGGCAGCACTGGCACACCCAACAGATCGCCAAACAAGATCAATATGAACAAGCGCTCGATCTCGGCGCGCTGCTTGTGCAGATCGCGCACCATTTCGTAGATCGTCGCGCCATAGATCATCTGGCTGATGGTCGCGGCCGCCTTATTGGCGAGGAGTTTCCATTGAACAAAAAACCTGCTGGCCATGCTGTGAATTATACCCGCGCTTCGACCTGTTCTGAAGCCCCTCGGCTTCGTATGAGCCGCTCCAGGGCTGCGATATCCAGCCCCACCACCTTTTCGCGTCCGTCCACGATAAAAGTCGGGTAGCGCCGGACGCCGTAGCGCACTGATTTGACCAGCCCCTGCAGCGAGCGAGGGTCATAAATGCGGACCAGGATGTTCGCGCCGTACCGCGCTGCCAGGTCGAGGATGAGATTCGAAAGTTGTTGAAAGTCTTCCCGCCACTCTGATGGATACTCATCCAGCCCGCGCACGTAGGGGGCTTTATCTATGTTGGCGCGCGCCATCAGCATCTCGCACGAAAGGCAAATGCCCCATCCCTCGGGAAGGGGGGAAAATACCTCAACTTCAACTGGTTGCATGGGGTTCTGAATAATAATGTGCGACGCGCGCTGTGGGCGCGTCGCACATCATCTTTATATAGCAGGTTATGCCTTCGCCTCGGCAGGTTTGGCAGCGGGGGCACGGAATGCCTTGAAGGCATCCCACGCCAAGAACAGCGCCGCGATCACCAGCACCAGCGCTACCACGCCGATGATAGAGTGCGCCGCAGTGAACTGGCCGACATTGGCGATCTTGTTCGCGACAGGATCCGCCACCTTGGGCAGGTTGATGTAGAAGGATTCATAAGCCTTGTACAGCAACGCCGCAATTGTGGTGACGAACATGAACAAGAAAGGCCAGAGCGTCCATTGATAATTCTTGCCCTTGGACTTCAACCACAAGGTCACCAGCAGCAGGGCCAGCGAAGCCATCAGCTGGTTGGCTGCGCCGAATACCACCCAGATCTGCAGGAAGGGCACCAACCAGATCAGTGCCAGGGTCAAGAGCAAGGCGATGGTTGTACCGACGTGGACATTCTTCATGATGGGCATCTTATCGCCCAGGGCTTCGGCAGAAGCCACGCGCATGAAGCGCACCACCAGGTACATGATGGTCAGCGCCATCAGCGTGAGGAACACCGAGCCGTAGACCGTGCCCAGGGTCATATTCAGCCCCCACTTGTTCATGAAGGTGGCCAGGCCGATGGAGAAGACCTTGGCCGCGGCCGCCCCGCCGCCAGCATCCTGGTATCCCTGGAAACTGCCAAAGGCAACCGTAGCGGTCAGGAAGGCCATCACGGCGAAGAACATTTCCAGAAACATCGCGCCGCCGCCGACATACAGGGCGTCGGTCTCTTTCTCGAGTTGACGTGCTGTCCCCGAAGAGGAGACCAGGCTGTGCCAGCCCGAGATGGCGCCGCAGGCAATAGTGACGAACAGGATCGGCCACAATGGGCCGAGGCCAATCTTGTAACTGGTGAAGGCTGGGAAGTCGCCCATGCCGGGCCGCCAGATCAGCAGGCCGACCACGCCGCCCAGGATGCCAAGGAAGACGATCCAGAAGGCTACGTAGTTGATTGGCTGCGCCCAGCGCCAGATGGGCAGCACCGCGCCGAAGTAGCAGATGATCACTACCAGCAGGCTGCCGATGAATTTGGCCTGAGTCACCGTCAGGAAAAGGGTGGGGCTGACCAGCGTCTTGCCGTCTTCGGCGAGGCTGTAGCCGTAGAGAGCGTAGAAGAAATTCCTCACAGGCTCGAGCGTACTCAACCAGATGCCGATGAAGGAAATCACCACGGTGATAACCGATGTGAGGATGATGTCCTTCTTCCACTTGTAGGTCATCTGCCCTGCCAGAATACCGGCCAGGACGACAATGATCACGCCCAGCGGCACGGCCACCTGGGTGAGCAGGTTGAAGCCAACCTGGATGCCAAAGGCGCCCATGATCAGCCACAGATAGAAGTAGATGAAGGTGAGCAAGATCATGCGCGAGCGGGGCGAGATCAGTTGGTAACTGAGTGCGCCGAAGGATTTTCCTTCCTCACGCACCCCGATCATGACGCTGGTGTAATCCTGCACCCAGCCGATGAAGAAGGTGCCGAGGATGATCCACAGCAGGGCAGGCAGCCAGCCCCATTGGACGGCAATGATCGGGCCGAGAATCGGCCCCAGTGCCGCAATGGATTTGAACTGATAGCCGAACAGGACGTTGCGGTTGGCGGGTGTGAAATCTACGCCATCCATGAACATCTTGGCCGGTGTGGCTTTCTTTTCGTCAGGCTGAATGATGTTCTTGTTGATCGTCTTGGCGTAAAAGCCATATCCCACTGCAATGGCAGCCAAGCCGATGACTATCACTAGAATTGAATTCATCTCTTCCTCCATATATTGTATTGAGTTTGCGAAACGTTTCAGCACTCATACGAACGCAGGATGGATTGGAGTTCTTTCGATAGGCACCTCCTTCATGTAATCCTTTGTTTTCGAACGCGGTTCGCTGTTGCTCCAGATTCCGCGCCTCTACAGAAGTAGAACACATTTGGAGAAAAACCATTGTATACTATACCATCATCCAATCTATACCAATTATGGAGGTTCTCGATGTCCTTACCTGTATTGCTTTTGGTTATCGGCTTTGTCTATGTCCTTATATGGGGCGGTCTGTCACTTTTACGGCGTGAGGGGTTGTCCATTCGGTTCGCGTTTGAGTCGGTAGGCATTACGCTCTTAGTCAGCGGCCTGGTCGCTCTGACGGGTTTCTCCGTCCATCCGGCGTTATTTCTGCTCGTCCTGTACCTGGTCACCATGCGCGTGCGCTTGCTGGTGGATATTGGCACCGTCTTCGCCAAGAGCGGGCGTTTTTCACAAGCCGAGCGTATCTATCAACTGGCGGCGCGCCTGTGGCCCGACCAGACCGGCCACCTCGTCATCCAAGTCAATCACGGCACAGTGCTTCTGCAAGCGGGAAAATTGGATGAGGCCACCGCCATGCTTAAAGGTGTGTTGGAAAAGTCCGGACAAGGTTTCCTGGGCGTCAAGTACGAATCGGCCGCGCACTACAACCTGGGTGTGGCTTACCTGCGCCAGAACAAGGAAGCGCAAGCGACGATCGAATTCAATGCCGTGCTGGATACCTGGCCGGCTTCCGAATATGCCCGCCGGGCTGCCTCGGCTTTGGAGCAACACCGCCGTAAAAATGCTCTCCCGTCTGATGAAAAAGAAGAATAACCAGATCCAGCGATTGACAAGAAACGAAAGCGCCAGAGAGCAGGCAAAGCTCAATGGCGCTTTCGTGTACTTATCCCTTCGGCATGGCAAATCCCATTTGCCAGTCTACATGGTGGAGCGCATTAATCGGATACGGACAAGAGTTGGACAACATTTCTTGCTGAAGGAGGTAAAGTTGCTTCATTGAACTATAACACACTATTAGAAAATTCGTTACTTAAATTTCGATTCCTCATGCCAATTTCGTCCGCTGCGCTTTCTGTTCGATGGGCAGCAACGCGGCGTAGACCACATCGGCGATGGGTGTCGGCACGCCCAATTCGCGGCCTTTGCGCCCGATGACCCCGATGATGGCTTCCAGTTCCGAGACGCGGCCGATCTCGATATCGCGCTGCATGGAAGACTTGATGGCTGGCGCAGAGGCGTCAATGAAGGCCAATGATTTTTCGACCACGTCCCCGTCCAGGGCGATATTTTGCGCCCGCGCCAGGGTCTCGACCTCGCGCATGATACCGGTCAACAAGCCGCGGGTCTCCGGAACGGCGCGGTAGTCGCCCATTTCCAGCCGCGTCAGTGACCCGGCTGCGCTGGCCGCGGCGATGAAAACGAACTTTGTCCATAATACTTTGCGAATGTCCGCGCTCAATTCGACCGTCGCGCCGCTGCTCTGAAGCGTTTCCAGCACGGCCTGGGCGCGCCGCGTCGTATATCCATCCAGTTCGCCGAAGACGATGCGATGGAATTGGGAGAAGTGCCGCACCACGCCGGGCGCTTCGATGGCCACGGAAATCCAGGTTGCCGCGCCGAGCATGTGCTCCATGCCGATGGTCGCGCCGATGCGCTCGGCGGCATCAATCCCGTTTTGCAGGCTCATCACGACTGTCTGCGGCGCGACGATGGGGCGGATGGCCTGGGCAGCCTGCTCGGTGACGGGGGTCTTGACGCAGACCAGCACCAATTCCACCGGTCCGATTTTAGCCGGATTATCGGTGGCCTGCGCCGGTTGGACCGTGAAATCGCCGTGCACGCTCTTGACTTGCAGGCCGTTTTTTCGAATGGCTTCCAGATGCGCCCCGCGGGCGATGAAAGTCACATCGTGCCCAGCGCGGGCCAGCCGGCCTCCGTAATAAGCGCCTATACCGCCGCTTCCCATGATGGCAATTTTCATTGTTCCTCCGGTTTTAGATCAATTCAATCTTATCCTCTAACACCGCTCCGTCTGGCCAGTTGCTTTCCACCCAGCGCGCCATTGCCTGCAACGACCTTTGAATATGCGCGGCATCCGAATTCACCATCGCGCAGGCGATGACCGCCTCCTGCCACTTATCCTGCAAGTCCATCTCAGCGATGGAGACGTTGAACTGGCGGTGCAGGCGATGGATGAGCGGCTTGAGCTGCCCGCGCTTTTCTTTCAGCGAGGCGCAGCCGGGCAGGTGGAGGTGGAGGGTGAGGAGGCCAAGCATTGCGTGTTGTTATTCTTCTGCTTTCAGATTATCGAGAAACTGGCGGGCAGTTTGGATTTCGATGTCCCGGTACGTTCCCAGATCCAGGAGATGGCTGTCACCACTGACAATGATCTGTGCCTCGCCATCCAGCGCGATGGATAGAAATATCTCATCTGCCGGGTCGGCGGGGATGGCTCCAGCTGCATCCGATTGCGCCGGGACGAGTAAGGCATCCATTCGGAGCAAGTGCACCAGACCACCAATTTGCTCTTTGGTAATTTCGTATTTTCCTGTGTTGTGCAAATCTTTCAGGACGCGTTCGACTTCGAGGATGGCTGCCTCACCGCTGATCACCAGGAATTTCCGCGCCCGCCGGGCATCCACGATCTGCGCGGGCACGCCGGATTTCGAGAGGACAGCGCTGACGAGGATGTTGGTATCAAGAACCGCTCGCAGCATTGCTTTTCCTTACTCGCTTCACTGCATCGAGGACATCCTGCTCCACTTCTTCGGCGGGACGCGCTTTCTGGGCGGCGCGGATCTTTTCGATGATCTCGAAGCGCGCTTCGCGTTCGGCAACCATCTGTTCGTAAAATTCGATGGGAATGAGTGCCGCCAGCGGCTTTCCAGAACGCTCCACGATGACCACATCGCCGCCAAAGCCGACCCGGCCAAGCAGTTCTGCAAATTTCTGGCGGGCATCGCCCGCAGCAATAGAAATGGTCATTTTAGCCTCCTTTACTTATAACGACTCGTCCCACGGACGGGCAACGGACGGGTTGCGCTTCCATTCTTCGTAGGCGGCCGCGGCGGCGCGGGCGGCGCGTAGTTCTTCGAGCGTCTCCTGGATTTGTTCGTAATCCACTGCCGGGATCATGACAGCCACGTTTTTGCCATTGCGCTCGATCATCACGTCTCTGTTGCCGGTCAGTACCTGATCGAGCAGGTCACGCCACTTGATGCGCGCCTCACCGCTTTTGACAGTTGTTGTTACCATCGCGAGCTCCTTTTGGGGGGACAGCAGGTGACTGTCACCTGCGTGTACATTTTGTACAAATTGTACATTTTGCGGGCTGGGATGTCAAGCAGGCGGAAAGGATTTTTCGCGATTTACGAATCACGCATAACGATTTACAATGTTGTCACTTATGGACACTGAGACCGCCTACAACAAAGCCCTTGATTACCTTTACTCCTTCGTAGATTATAGCCTCAAAAAAGCCTCCGAGTTGGCCAAGGCTGATTTCGACCTCGACCGGATGCGCGACTTGATGGCCCTGCTCGGGCACCCGCAGGAGAAATATCCCACCCTCCACGTGGCCGGGACGAAAGGCAAAGGCTCCACCTCCGCGTTGATGGCCTCAGCGCTGACCGCCGCCGGGTTCAAAACCGGGCTGTATACCTCGCCACATTTGCAGGATTACGTGGAACGCATCCAGATTGATGGCCAGCCAGTCTCACATGCCGGGCTGGTCGAACTGGTCGAACAGGTCAAACCGGCCGTCGCGAAAATTCCCAAACTGACCACCTTCGAGATCACGACCGCGATTGGCTTCCTGTATTTTGCCCAACAACACGTGGACGCGGCGGTCATCGAGGTGGGCTTGGGCGGGCGGCTGGACGCGACCAATATCGTTACCCCCCTGGTTTCAGTAATTACTTCTCTTTCCTACGACCACATGGCCGTGCTTGGCGACACCCTGACGCTCATCGCCGGGGAAAAGGCCGGCATCATCAAGCCCGGCGTGCCGGTGGTCTCCGCGCCGCAAGTGGACGAGGCGCTGACGGTACTGGAAAAAGTATCCGCTGAGCGCAATGCTCCCCTTACTCTTGTCGGAGGCGAGGTTGTATTTGAAGCGGGAGAGCATTCCCTGAATGGTCAAACTCTCATAGTCAGCACACAGGCAATCGAAAATCGAAAATCGGTTATACTCCGCATCCCTTTGCTGGGTCAACATCAGGTTGTCAACGCCGCCACCGCCTACGCCGCCCTCGAAGCCAGCGGATTGGATGTTCCCGATGAAACCATCCGCAAAGGGTTTGCTGAAGTCAAGTGGCCGTGCCGCTTCGAAATCATCCGCCGCGAGCCGCCGGTTGTGCTGGACTCGGCGCACAATCAGGACTCATTCGAGAAACTGGCCCAGACGCTGGACGAGTATCTCCCCGGCCGGCCGGTGACCCTGATCTTTGGCGCCTCCGAAGACAAGGATGTTCCCGGCATGTTTATGGCCCTCAAGCCGCGCCTGCGCCTGCTCCTCGCCACCCAGGCCGACCACCCGCGTGCCCTGGAGTCGGAGAAGATCGTCGAAACGGCGGACAGGCTTGGGATGCGCGCCGAGGCGGTCAAGCCGCTCGCGGCAGCCCTGGCGCGCGCTCTCGAATTGTCTGAAAAAGATAATAGCATTGTCCTGGCGGCCGGCAGCATGTTCGTCGCCGCGGAAGTCCGCACTGCGTGGCAGAAACGTTCAAACGTTTGAACATTCGAACGTTCAAACTTCGAGGTAAATCATGAACCAAAACGATTGGTCTTTGCAGGACGAAGAAGAAGCCTTCAACCTGGCGCTTTCACAACGCACAGATGAGCTTTACCGTGTCCCCAACCTGACGCCGGATGAGGACGGGGTTATCGAAGCGCTCGTCCTGCCGCTGCGCGACATGGTCATCTTTCCGCACATGGTCACGCCGGTCTTTGTGGCCCGCCAGGCCTCCATGCTGGCTATCCAGGAAGCGCACTCGCGCACCCGCACCGTCATCGGCCTGACCCAGCGCAATCCGGAGATCGAGGAGCCTGGCCCAAAGGATTTCCTGCCCATCGGCGTGGAAATTGCCGTCGGGCGGCTGCTCAGTATGCCGGATGGTTCCAGTTCGGCCCTGGTGCAGGGACGCCGCCGGGTCGAGATCCTGGAATTTACCCGCCTGGAACCGGTCATCAAGGTGCGCGCCCGGGTCATCGTCGCGTTGACCAAAGCCGACCGGCAGACCCAGGCGCTGATGCGCTCGGTGCTGGACCTGTTCGACCGTTGCATCCAGCTCGACCGTTCCATTCCTGAGGAGGCGCATCTCTTTGCCTTGAACATCGCCGAGCCTGGCTGGTTATCCGACATGATTGCCACGGCCGTCTCTTTTAACTTTGAAGAGCGGCAGGCCCTGTTGCAGATGACCGACCCGCACGAGCGGCTAAAGCACATAAACAAACTGCTGGCCGAGGAAGTGGATGTGTTGGAACTTGAGGACGAAATCCACAGCCGCGTCCAAAACGAGGTGGATAAAAGCCAGCGCGAGTTCTACCTGCGCGAACAAATGAAGGCCATCCAGACCGAACTGGGCGAGGGTGATATCTGGACACGGGATGTCAATGAATTGCGCCAGAAAATTGAGCAGGCCCATCTGCCTGAGCAGGCCAGGGTCACGGCGCTGAAGGAAATCGAGCGGCTCAATCAAATGCCGCCCATGGCGCCCGAAGTCGGTATCATCCGCAGTTATATTGACTGGATTCTCGACCTACCCTGGTCAACGCTGACCGAGGACAACCTGGATGTGAAGCACGCGGCCAGAATTTTGGAGCGCGACCATTACGGGCTGAAGAAGGCGAAAGAACGCATTTTGGAATACATCGCCGTGCGTTCGCTAAAGCCGAAGAAGGAACGCCAGCCCATCCTGTGTTTCGTCGGGCCGCCCGGCACGGGCAAAACCTCGCTGGGGCGTTCCATCTCCGAGGCTTTGGGACGCAAGTTCGTGCGCCTTTCGCTGGGCGGCGTGCGGGATGAGGCTGAAATCCGCGGCCACCGCCGCACGTATATCGGCGCGCTGCCCGGGCGTATCATCCAGACCATGCGCCGCGCCGCCTCGGCCAATCCGCTTTTCATGCTGGATGAGATTGACAAGCTCGGCTCGGATTTCCGCGGCGATCCGGCTGCCGCGCTGCTCGAAGTGCTCGACCCGGAGCAGAATCACGCTTTCTCCGACCATTACCTGGATTTGGATTTTGACCTTTCAAAGGTTATGTTCGTCACCACCGCCAACACGCTCGGCCCGATTCCGCCCGCCTTGCTCGACCGGCTGGAAGTCATTGAGTTTCCTGGTTATATCGAGGAAGAGAAAGCCATCATTGCCAACCGTTTCCTGATACCGCGCCAATTGGAAGAGAATGGGCTGGAAGAAGTCGGTTTGAATTTCGATCCACAGGCGCTGCAACGCATCATCCGCGAATACACCTATGAGGCCGGTGTGCGTAATTTGGAGCGCGAGATTGGCCGCGTCTGCCGCAAAGTGGCGCGCTGGAAGGCGGAGGGCAAGAAATATCCAGAGCAGATTACCGCGGCGGTGATCGAGAAATTCCTCGGCCCCCCCCAGTTTTTCGAGACCGAGACCGAGCGCCAGAACGAAGTCGGCGTAGCGGCCGGCCTGGCCTGGACGGAAAACGGCGGCGAAATTATGTTCGTCGAGGTCGCCATCCTGGATGGCAAAGGCAACTTGCAAATGACTGGTCAGATCGGGGATGTAATGCAGGAATCGGGCCAGGCCGCGCTGACCTATCTCAGATCGCGCGCCACCATACTCGGCATCGACCCGGACGTGTTCGAGCGCCTGGATATTCACATGCACCTGCCCGAAGGCGCGATTCCCAAAGACGGCCCCAGCGCGGGCATTACGCTCTGCTCGGCGCTGATCTCGGCTTTCACCGGCCGCCCGGTTTACAAAGAGGTTGCCATGACCGGCGAAATTACCCTGCGTGGGCGCGTGCTGCCTGTCGGCGGCGTGCGTGAGAAGGTGATGGCGGCTCACCGCGCCGGATTGAAAACCGTCATCATCCCGGAGCGCAACCTCAAGGATTTGGTGGACATTCCCAAGCGCGCCCGCGATGATTTAAAAATCCTGCCGGTCAAACACATGGACGAAGTCGTCGGAATTGCCATCGCGCCGGAGCTGGTGGCGGAACCGCCGCGCCCGCGGCGGAGACAGGACGAGTCAAACGGTGAGGAAGATGTCAATGAGTAATATGACAACCATTCTCAAAAACAAGATCGTACTAATTACCGGTGCCTCCTCCGGCTTCGGGGAAGACGCGGCGCTTTTATTCGCCAAAGAAGGCGCGACGGTCGTCCTGGCTGCCCGGCGCATGGATCGCTTGCAGGCGCTGGCAGATAAAATCCAGGCCGAGGGCGGCGAGGCTTCTGCCATCCCGCTGGATGTGAGCGAGCAATTCCAAATTGAAGAGGCCATCCATACCATTCTGGAAACCCATGGCCGTATTGATATTCTCTTCAACAACGCCGGCTTTGGCCGCCTCGACTGGCTGGAAAAACTCGACCCCCTGCGCGATATTGATACTCAGATTGAGGTCAACCTGCGCGGCGTGATCCAGGTGACGCGGGCTGTGTTACCGCACATGATCGCCCATCACTCCGGTCACATCATCAACATGTCATCGGTCGCCGGTCTGATCGCCGCGCCGCTCTACAGCATCTATGCCGCCACCAAGTACGGCGTGCGCGGCTTCACCGAGGCGCTGCGCCGCGAAGTTGCGCCGTTTGGAATCAAAGTCTCCGGCATCTACCCCGGCCCAGCGGCCACCGAGTTCGGCCAGCATTCAGGCAGCAACGCCATCCAGACCAGTCTCAAACTTCCCCAATGGCTTTCGATGACCTCCGCCTACGTCGCCCGGCGCGTCGTCGGCCTGGCGAAACGTCCGCGCCGGACTTTGATTATTCCCGGCTATTACCGCATCATTATCGGATTTGACACTCTCTTCCCCGGCCTGGTGGATTGGGTTTTGAAGGTGGCGTTTGTGAAAAGATTCCACCACGAAGTACACGAAGAGCACGAAGGGGAAAAAGGATAAAAATTCGTGTCAATTCGTGAAATTCGAGGCTAAAAGGGACACCCCATGACTACTCGTCTTGCCAAACTTTCCGCTGCGCTCCGCACCCTGCGGGTTGAGCCTCAGGGCGAAGCCTCGGGCCTGTCCGCCGTTGCACTAAACCCCAGCCCCTCCCTGACCTATCTCACCGGCCTGCGCTTCCATCTCAGCGAACGTCCTGTGGTTGCCATTTTCACCGCTGACGCGCCGCCGGTCATCGTGCTGCCGGCGCTGGAAATGCTCAAGGTGATCGGATTGCCATATCAAGTGCAGACTTTCCCATATCCCGAAAACCCCGCTGAATGGGAGGGTGTTTTCCGCCAGGCGGTGCAGTCGTTGGGACTGGACGGCAAGCGCATCGGCGTCGAGCCACGCGCCTTGCGCCTGTTGGAGTTTCATCATCTCCAGGCTGGCGCGCCCGAGGCTAAATTTCCAGATGCCAGCGCGCTGGTATCGTCGCTGCGTATCCGCAAAGACGCCGAAGAAATCGCCGCCATGCGCCGTGCGGTGCATGTGGCGCAAAAAGCATTGGAAAACACCCTTGTGCTGATCAAAATTGGCATGAGCGAAAAAGAACTGGCCGCCGAGTTGACCGTCCAATTATTGCGCAGCGGCTCGCAGCCCGAAATGCCATTTTCGCCGATCGTCTCCAGCGGACCGAACTCGGCCAATCCGCACGCCGCGCCATCCGAGCGCAAACTCCAGCCCGGCGATTTGCTGGTCATTGATTGGGGCGCAACAGTGGACGGCTACGTCTCTGACCTGACGCGCACTTTCGCGGTGGGGGAAGTGGAGGCCGAGTACCACAAAATCCATCAGATTGTACAGGCAGCCAACGCCGCCGGGCGGGCGGCAGCCAGTCCCGGCGTGCCGTGCGGGAGCGTGGATAAAGCCGCCCGCGCCGTCATCGAGCAGGCCGGCTACGGCCTCCATTTCACCCATCGCACCGGTCACGGCATCGGCATAGAAGGCCACGAAGAGCCATACATGCGCGGCGATAACGAGCTATTGCTCGAACCAGGCATGGCGTTTACGGTCGAGCCGGGCATCTATCTGCCGGGCCGCAACGGTGTGCGGATTGAGGATAACGTGGTGATTACGGAAAAGGGTGCGGCCTGTTTGAGCGATATGGGGCGCGAATTAAGGGCGGTAGGGTAAATTAACCAAAGTGGCGAATTCTTCGCCTTTATGCCCACCACGGCAAGCGGCGAATGGGTAGTTTCCTAGATTCATTTTTGCTTGAATCGCTGAATGCGTTTTTGTATATCTGTAACAATGTTCTGTATCTCAGCTAAGTCACTTTCACTCACATAGTTGAATAGTTCGCTCAATAACGGACGTAAATCAGGTTGATAGTCATCCAGCAATGTGGCAATGTCATTTTCGTAAATGCCCACTCTGGCAAAATTACCCTGCCTGTACAGGGATGGTAAGGCATAAAGTTTCAGCAATAACAGACCTTCTACGGTCGCTAATGGAATATTGCGATCAAGAAATCGCTCTACCTTCGAATAGTTGCTATGTACTTTCTTGAACAGGGGGTTTTGCGTCAGGAGAATGTCAATTTGCAGTTCATTGTAATTTGCCCGAACAAAATACATATCTTGGCTGGAAACCTTGAGCTCAGGCAATTTTTCCAATGAGGATAGCGCCATGAGCAAATCCAAATCCTGTGTATTTCGCCCTTCAACATAATGCAAAAGAGCAATTCCCCCAACCAGAACATAATCAATTTTTCACTCCACACGCGCCCGAAGCGGGCCGCGTCGGCCGCCGGCTTGCGCATCATGCGCAGGCAGTAGTCCATCTGCTGCGGGGTGCTGCTCGGCTTGCTGTAGATGTTCAGTGCGTGGCGCGAGAAATCGCGCACCATGAAATCGAATATCTGGTCGAGTAGGTCGTCGCCCACGGCGTAGATTTTGGCATTTTCGAGATGGTATAGCGTCCTCAGCCGCTTGCTCTATTATTGGCTATTTTCGGTGAGCAAATCTGCTATATCCGTCCAAAGTTCTGGCATCTCGAGCGCGCTTGCAAATTGCCTTACCCAAGATTCAACCCGCTTGCGATCCAGGTCAGGATGACTTTCGATGATCGTTTGAATATCCAGCAAATCTCTTGGCCGATTGGCCACTGCTTTCAGAATGATCAAGTCTTCCGGTGTCGGCAGGCGCACAGATAGGGTGCCTGCTTGAACCATCACGCTGCGCTCGACAGCCTCTTCTTCAAAAGGTAACATGCCGAGTGAAATGTCAATGTGCGTGCCGCTTTCCTGATGTCGTAGCAGCACAACCCGGTTCTTTCGGGCAAATTCCTCTACGGCTCCGATTCGAGGCACGATCCCTCCGAATTTGGCCATTTTGATCAAACGTGGAATATCATCAACTGACAGGAGGAACATTGCATCCAGGTCAGCCGTCAGGCGTGGTTTGCCTAACAGACTGACCGCAATTCCCCCAATAATCACGCCGCGATCCCCAAAGCGGGAAAGCAAACGCTGCAAGGCCGCCAGAGGCGCCAAAAGCGGCGCGAAGCCTTCCGGTGAAGTCACTTTGTTCCTTTCAGCCTGGCCCAACGCTGATGGACAGCCTTGTCTTCCTTATCCTCTTGATCCAGCTTTAACCCCAGGCCAATGGACAGCCGCAGGATGGCATTCAGCTGCTGCCAGCGCGTAGCAATCGAAGCCGCGCGTTGTTCCTGCCGTTCCATTTCTTCAACTACCTGCCAACGCTGGCGATAGGCTTTCATTCTGGTGTCAACCATAGTGTGATTATAGCATGGAGAGCAAAGCGGATGATTGCGCTACCTTTCCAGCCAAATCGTCAGCGGTCCGTCATTGTCAATTTCGACCAGCATGTGGGCGCCGAATTCCCCCGTTTGGGTCGGGACGCCCTGCGCGGCGAGGAAAGCCGCGAACTTTTCCACGAGCGGCGCGGCGACCTCGGGCAGGGCCGCGTCGGTGAACGAGGGCCGCCGTCCCTTGCGCGTGTCGGCGTACAGCGTGAACTGCGAGACAACGATGGCCGATCCGCCCACATCCAAAATGGATAGGTTGGTCTTGCCTTGTTTATCCTTGAAGATGCGCAGTCTGGCGATCTTCTCGGCCAGGACGCGAGCCTGCTCCTCCCCATCCGCGTGACCGATGCCGAGCAGGATGACCAGTCCACGCCCGATTTCGGCGATGGGCTGGTCGTTGACAGAGACACGGGCGTGGGTTACATGTTGAAGGACGACGCGCATAGGTGCATTCGTGACGCTTTAGATCATCCGTTCGTATTCGTCATGGGTACCAATCCAAACCCAGATGAAGTCTGCGCCATCTTCTACCGCAAGCGCCCTGTGACTGATTCCAACTCGAACTGACCAAAACTTCCCAACTTTCTTGAAGTGAATGGAGGGATGCAAGGGGTCCTTCTTCAGCAACTCGAAGTTCTTTTTCGCTGTCCTTTGGTAACTACTCAGGCTTGTCATGCTGAGCGGAGCGTTCGTTGCGGAGCGAAGCATCTCGGCCTGCTTTGAGAGAGATTCTTCGCCGCTGGAAGAGCACCAGCGGCTCAGAATGACACTCGGCTGAGCAGTTACGTCCTTTGGACAGATCTTGGGAGATCTTCAAAACATTGCCGGAAACGGCGTATTGTCCGATGCACTTAGAGTTCCTTCAAGTGCCCCTTAGATTTTTCATCAAAGGCTTCCTTGATCAGAAAATCCAACTTTCCCGCTTCTGAATCCGCCTTGATCTGCTTATCCCATTGTTTCCAATCTCTCTCTGAAAACCACTGTCGCAGGCGAACATATTCTTCCCAAGGGAGAGATTCTATTGCAACTTGAATTTCCTGTACCCGTGTCATGTTTGCCTCCTGTAAGCTCTAACTTCCGACTCCGATCATGGCAGTCCCACTGCCTCCCGCACTTCTACCATTGTCTGTTCAGCAATGGTGCGGGCGCGGCGGGAACCGTTATGCAGCACATCCCACACGGCGGTGGGGTTTTGGGCCAGATCGGCGCGTCTGGCGCGGAAGGGTTCCAGCGCCTTGTTCAGGTTCCCGGCGAATAATTTCTTGCAATCCACGCAGCCAATGCCAGCCCGGCGGCACTCGACGTTGATCATGGCCGCATCCTCGGCCGGGGTAAGAATCATGTGCAGCGAGAAGACGTTGCACACGTCCGGATTGCCCGGATCACTGCGCTTGACCCGCTGCGGGTCGGTGACCATCATCATCACCCGCTGGCGGGTCTCCTCAGGCATGGCGGCGATTTCTATGTGATTGTCCAGACTCTTGCTCATCTTCTCTTTGCCGTCAATTCCGAGCACCTTGGGCACTTCGGTGTTCTTCATCTGCGGCTCGATGAGCACGTTCGTGTTGTAGCGATAGTTGAATGAGCGAACTACTTCGCGGGTGAACTCGATGTGCGCAGCCTGGTCAACGCCGACCGGCACAATGTCGGTTTTGTAGAGGACGATATCGGCGGCCATCAGCACCGGGTAACCGACCAGCCCGTAGTTGACGTTGTGCGGCTGCTGGCGGGCTTTCTCTTTGAATGTCGGCAGGTCGGTCAGTTTGCCTATGGGTGTGACCATCGAAAGAATGGTGTGCAGTTCGGTCACCTGCGGGACGTGCGACTGCACGAACAGGATGGTCTCCTCGGGCCGGATGCCGGCCGCCAGCAGGTCGAGCGCCATTTCGTATGTGTTCTGGCGCAGGTCGAGTGTATCCTCGACGGTGGTCAGGGCGTGCAAATCCACGATGCAATACACGCACTCGTATTCATCCTGCAATGCGACATAGTTTTTGATCGCACCCAGATAATTTCCCAGATGGGAATGCCCGGTGGGACGGATGCCAGAAAAAACGTGGCCTATTTTGGAACTCATGTTTTGCCTCACAAAATCAAAATGTAGGGCGGGATTCCAATCTCGCCGGTCTTTGGCGGGATTCCAATCCCGCCAGTCTTTGGCGGGATTCCAATCTCGCCGGTCTTTGGCGGGATTCCAATCTCGCCGGTCTTTGGCGGGAAAGAATCCCGCCAGTCTTTGGCGGGAAAGAATCCCGCCCTACTTCAACAACTCTTGTACCAGGCCGATCACTTCGCCCGGTTCGGCGTGGCGCCCGGTCTGGAACTTGGAATAGACCAGTTTATCATTCACCGTGACCTCAAACCGGCCGCCATCCGAGGGTACCAGGCTGAGGGTCTCGATCTCAGCTTCGAAGTTCTTGAGCAAATCCGCTGCCAGGCTCACGGCCCGTTCGGTGTAATGTCAAACTGCACAGTATACGATTGATATCTTGAGCAACATGCTGACTTCTCCACCAAGTAAAGATTTATGGCTCTTTGGGAGTTGCCGTGATTCTGTACACCCCCGAACTGCGGGGGTACACGGATGCCACGGATTTCACGGATTCACACGGAAAAAAGCATTAAAAATCCGTGTTTTTCCGTGTCCGTCCGCCTGCCCTGGCGGGCTAGGCCAGGGTGTAATCCGTGTCCAAAAGGTCTTAGTCACGGCGATTCCCAATGAACCAGATTTATTCGTCGCAGGTGGAAATTATAACACACGGCTTCGGCGGCCAATTTCTCCCATGCGCGGGAATTTCCAAAGACCCTTTGACGCATGTCATCCTTGCATGTATAATGATTCCACTATCCAACCCAATTTTGCCCCCACGGGGGCACTCTTTGAGGCCTGCACATGGCTCTTCGGGGCAACCTGCGTGATTTCAGTATTACCCAACTCCTGAACCTGATCAACCTGGCTCGCAAAACCGGGACTCTTGTCGTCGAAGCTCCCAGTGAAACAGCCAGGGTTTCATTTCGCGACGGCAAACTCGCCTATGCTCAGATCGGCCAGGAAGACAGCCGGCTGGCAACCATCCTGTACAAAGCCAATAAACTGACCGCCAGCCAGTTTAAGTTCCTCCAACAACGCGTCGGCAACTTCACCGATAAAGAACTGGGCCTGCTGTTGATTAACGCCGGCTATGTTTCCCAGGAAGATATCCTGGACAATCTTCAGCAGTATTTCAGCGAGGTCGTCCACCGCTTGTTCACCTGGGTGGAGGGCCTGTTCCACTTTGATAGTGAAACCCTGCCGCCGGCGGACCGCATCAACGTCCGTCTCGACCTGGAGAATCTGATCATCGAAGGCTCGCGTGCCTTACGCGAGTGGGAGCAATTGCAGGACGAAATCCCCAGCCTGGATATGGCGCTTAAATTTGCCGACCGTCCGGGAGCCAACCTGCGCAAGGTCAACTTGAGCGTCGAGGAGTGGCGCGTTGTTTCATACGTAAACCCAAGAAACACCATCCATCAGATTGCCAGCGCCACCAAGATGAACGATCTGGAAATCCGCCGCATCATCTATGGACTTCTGCAAGCCGGCCTGGTAGAGATCATCCGGCCGGAGGGCGCGGCGCCGCCGCAGTCCGTGCGTGTTTTCCCCACCGAAGATAAGGATGAGCAAAGATTGCTCGTCAACCGCTTGATCAACCGCATTCGTTCACTCTAACCTCTCTCGAGGACAGCTATCATGCAAACAGTCAAAATGGTCGTCACTGGCCCCTTTAATGCCGGAAAAACCGAGTTCATCCGATCCGTGAGTGAAATCGACGTCGTCTCGACCGAACGGAAGATATCCACCCTGGCTGAAAAATCCGTCAAAGAGGCGACGACAGTGGCAATGGACTTTGGCCGCATCACCGTAGACGAAGACCTGGTGCTTTATCTTTTCGGGACGCCCGGCCAGAAACGCTTCGACTTCATGTGGGAGATCCTCTCCGAAGGCATGTTGGGCTTTATTGTCATGGTGGACAGCACCCGCCCGGAGACCTTCCGCGAGGCGCGTTCCATCCTTGAAACCTTCAGGGCCTACGCGCCGACCCCTTACGTGGTAGCCGCCAACAAACAGGATATGACAGATGCCTGGGGAGTTGACGATATCCGCCATGCCCTGCGGGTGGATGCAAAGATCAAGCTGCTGCCTTGCACCGCCACCGAGCGCGATGCAGTCAAGACTGTACTGCTGGAACTCCTCTACAGTATTCTGGCTGAAATGGAGCGTGGAGAGAAGTAGCCTCTCCATAAATTGTTGCCCGCGTGTCCACTATCACCACCGATCAAGGCATTGTACATTATGAGGTTTTTGGGCGCGGACGGCCGGTTATCTTGCTTCACGGGTGGCTGGGCTCATGGGGGCTATGGCAGGAAACGATGTCTCATCTCCCGCTGGTTGGTCACAGCATGGGAGGCACAGTCGCCCTGTCGGTTGCCATCCAATACCCGGCGCGGGTCAGCCAGGTGGTCGTGGTCGGCTCGCCGGTGACCGAAAATTCAAATCCCGGTGCTGGGAATGTTCGGTGACCGGGATAACATTGTCCATCCAAAACAGTGGCAGCCACTGCAGGAAGGTGTTCCCCAGGCGCGCATCGAGCGCTTCCCTCAGGCCGGTCACTTTATCATGCTGGACAAACCGGAGGCCTTCATGCACAAACTCAAGAAATTCCTGGACGAAGATAAATTATCAATATGAGTAAAACCGCGACGAGTTTTTATTATCCGAATCGCATCGGGCGGATTGTGCTATTGGCGCTGGAGGAGATAATCGGCCGCAGTGGGGTGAACGCGGTACTCAACCTGGCCTCTCTAACGGGTTACATCAACAATTATCCTCCGCACAACCAGGATCTGCACATTCCCAGCGAGCATATCAGCCGCATCCAAAGCGTCCTGGAAGAGGCCTACGGGCCGCGCGGCGGACGCGGCATAGCCCTGCGTACTGGCCGCGCCTGTTTCAGCTACGGGCTGCGCGAGTTCGGCCCGCAACTTGGCCTGACTGACCTGGCCTTCCGGCTTCTGCCTCTGCCGGTCAAATTAAAGGCCGGCAGCCAGACTTTAGCCGGCTTATTCAATCAATTCACCAACCAACGCCTCCGGCTGGAGATTGACGATAAGAACATCTTCTGGCACATCGAGCGTTGTCCGTTATGCTGGCAGCGCCAGACGGCCGATCCAGCCTGCCACCTGGCTGTCGGTCTGCTGCAGGAGGCGCTTTACTGGATCGGCAGCGGAAAATTTTTCAATGTCGAAGAAAAACTTTGTATTGCCCGCGGCGACGAAACATGTACAATCGTAGTAACTATTCAGCCAGCGCTGAGTACACCGATTTGTCACTCTGAGCGGAGCGAAGAGTCCCCTCCAGCGTGGGGGATGCTTCGTCGCACACCGTCCTGGCGGTCGGTGCCAGGGAAAAACGCTCCTCAGCATGACAGGCCTGAATAGTTACCATTGCCCTTATATCAAGCTAAGGAGTGACAACAGGGCAAAGATACTGATTGCAGAAGACGAACGCGATATCCGTGATCTGATCATTTTCACCCTGCGCTTCTCCGGCTATGAGGTGGTCGCGGCCAGTAACAGCTTCTCCCCCCGACCTGACAGACTGGCTGCTGGAAAAGAATGCCGGCGCACTTCCACCAGATCGTCCTGAAGCAATCCGGCCACTTCCCGATGTTGGACGAAAGCGCCAGGTTCAATCGCTTGCTGGCTGACTTCCTGGCTCTCGTATCCGGTGAAAGCCCCCGCCAGTTGCAGTTTAAAGAGGAGTGGAAGCGGCGCGTGCGCTAGCCGGTCAATCCCATCCCGACTTGGAGTAATCTTGCAAACATCCGATATTCACCGATTAACTGTATTGACCTTCGGTGCAGGCGCGATTGGCACCTACATCGGCGGCTCGCTGGCGCTGGCCGGGCATCGGGTGGTTTTCATCGAACAATTGCCAGCAGCCAAGCCATTGCAGGAACGTGGTTTACGCCTCGAATTGATAAAAGACGAAAGCGGAAGGCAGAAGACAGAATCTTCATCCTTCATCCTTCATCCTTCATCCTTCGTTTGCACAGACTCACTAGCCGATGCTCTGACTCACGGCCCATTCGATGTCGCCATCTTGGCCCTCAAATCCTTCGATACGGCTGCCGCGCTGGAAGGGATGAAACCTTACGCCGAGAAAATGCCGCCGGTTTTATGCCTGCAAAATGGCGTGGACAACGAGCCTGCGATTGCGGCCGTCCTGGGCATGGACAAAGTCATCTACGGCACAGTGACCAGCTCTATCGGCCGCCGCGCCGCTGGGGATATCGTCCTCGAACGATTGCGCGGGGTAGGGATCGCCGCCGGTCACACGCTTTCGGGACGGTTGGTCGAGGCGTTGGACAGAGCGTACTTGAGCGCCCGTCTTTACCCCCGCGCGGCAGAAATGAAGTGGTCGAAAATGCTGACCAATCTCATTGCCGATGCCACCGCTGCCATTCTGGACATGACTCCGGCAGAGGTTTTTGCCGACCCGCGCCTGTTTGCCCTCGAAATGCAAATGCTGCGTGAGGCGCTGACCGTGATGAAAGCGCAGGGCATCAAAGTCGTGGATTTGCCCGGTACGCCGGTACGCGCCCTGGCGCTGGCAACACGCCTGCCCGCATTCATCGCACGTCCTTTGCTTGGCAGGGCGGCCGGTGGCGGGCGCGGCGGGAAGATGCCCTCATTTCATATTGACCTGCACTCCGGCCGCGGCCAGTCCGAAGTGGATTATCTCAACGGCGCAGTCGTGCGCTGCGGCGAAAAATACAGCCGGCCGACGCCTGTGAACCGCGTGCTCAACAATACGCTCCTGGCCCTGACGCGCGGTGAAATCCCTCTGACCGAGTTCGGCCGCCAGCCCGAGAAATTACTCGCATTGGTGATAAAATACGCTTCCCTCTCGAAGGAGTAAGATGAGCAAGCAATCTTCTATTCGATCCGTTCAACCCCGCGACACAGTCGAAGTCCACCTGCCGGATGGCTGCGTCCTGTGCGGGCCGCGCGGAGCGAGCGCGGGCGAGTTTTTGCACGCAGTTGCCGGAGCCTGCCCCGGGGCGACCGCCGAGGGGTCACTGCCCGCGCCGGTTGTCGCCGCAATCGTCAACGGCGAACTGCGCGAATTGACCTTTTCGATCCAGATGGATTCCAAATTGGCCGCGGTCAGCATGGCCGACGCGGACGGGGCGCGCATTTACCGTCGTTCGCTCACCTTCCTGCTGGAGGTCTCATTCGCCGATCTCTTCCCGAATGCCCGGTTATTGATTGATCATTCGGTCGCCTCGGGCGGCTACTACTGTCATGCCAGTGATCGCCCGCCGCTGAGCGCCGAGGAGTTGACAAAACTCGAAACACACATGCGTGACCTTGTTCAACAGGATTTGCCCTTCGAGCGTCAGACGCACCCACTGGCTGAGAGTATCGAGTACTTTAAAAAGCGGAATTATCCTGACAAGGTGCGCTTACTGGCCCACCGGCGCAAGGATTATGTCACGCTATACCGCCTGGGCGATCACCTCGACTATCACCACGGTTACATGGTGCCATCCACCGGTTACTTGCGCTGGTTCAACTTGATCCCGGCCAACGGCGGTTTCACCTTGCGCTTCCCGCAGCGCAGCGCGCCGACTGAGCTAATACCCATGCCCGAGTATCCCAAATTGCTGGCTGCTTTCCGCCAGTACGGCCAGTGGCTGGAGCGCCTGGGCATTGACAGCGTCGGCGCGTTGAACGATGCTATCCAGGCCGGCCGCATCCATAAGATCATCCTGGTCTCTGAGGCTCTCCACGAGCAGAACATTGCCTCCATTGCCAGTCAGATTGCCGATAAATGTGAGCATACCCGCCTTATCCTCATTTCCGGCCCGTCATCGTCTGGCAAGACCACCTTTTCGCGCCGGCTGGCTGTCCAGCTTCTGGCGCTGGGCATTTCGCCTTTCGCCCTAGAATTGGACAATTATTTTGTTGACCGCGAGAAGAACCCGCGCGACGCGAACGGCCAGTACGATTTCGAGGCGCTCGAAGCCCTCGACCTGAACCGGCTGGGGGACCATTTGCAGCGTCTCGTCGCCGGGCAGGCCGTGCAGTTGCCGCACTTTAATTTCAAAACTGGAAAACAGGAACCCGGCGACGTTATTCAACTGCGTCGCGACCAACTCATTATCATGGAGGGGATTCACGGTCTGAACCCCCGCCTGCTGCCCGCACCTCTGGCCGGCCGCGCCTTCCGCATCTACGTCTCATGCCTGACGCAACTCAATCTCGACCGCCACAACCGCGTCTCGACTACCGACACGCGCCTGATCCATCGCATCGTCCGCGATGCGCGCGAGCGCGGCTACACCGCTCAACAGACCATCAGCCGCTGGGATTCGGTGACGCGCGGCGAGGGGCGCAATATCTTCCCTTATCAAGAAAACGCGGACGTGATGTTCAACTCAGCGCTGGTTTACGAACTTTCCGTCCTCGGACCACTGACCGAGCCGTTGCTGCGACAGGTGCCGCATGCCACGCCGGAATATATCGAGGCCAAGCGCCTGCTGGCATTCCTGGAATGGTTCTTGCCGGTGGAAACAGATTTGATCCCCGATAACTCGATTTTGCGTGAATTCGTCGGCGGTTCGAGCTTGAAAGATTTCAGAGTCTGGCAGGCGTAAAAGAAAGTAACAAGTAAATTTTGGGTTGTTCCAGTTCATCATGCCGCTCATTGGCTGGCTGGCAGGGACGACCATCGTGCATTACATAGCCGATTACGATCACTGGGTGGCTTTCGGCCTGCTGGCTTTTGTCGGCCTGCGTATGATCCATTCCGGCTTGCGCGCCGATGCTGAAGAACTAAAGGCCGATCCCTCGCGCGGCTGGACGCTGGTGATGCTCTCGATTGCCGTCAGCATCGACGCGCTGGCGATTGGCCTGAGCCTGGGTTTGATTGGCGTGACCATCTGGTACCCGGCGGTGGTCATCGGCGTGGTGACCGGACTGGTGTCGCTGTTCGGTTTGCGCTATGAATCCGTAACCGCCCCCCACAACATATTGAATTCCGACAATGTCCAATTGGAAAATCAGCCGTCCAGCGGGCTTTTGATGGCCAGGCCGCCTTGTTTCAAGACGTGGCGGGCAAAGAACGTCCGGATGTTGTAGCCAGCCTGAAGCTCTTTGCCGGTATCAAGTGTTCTT
>DYHT01000080.1 GCA_020723995.1 Chloroflexus sp. | reverse complement strand
GCTCCTATTCGCTATTCCTCAGGAAAGGACTTGACTTCATGATAGTAAGCTTATGTTGGGTGGGGTAAAGGGAAATGCCACGCTCACCATGGGCGACTCTGCGGTGGCAATCCCAGCAGTTGCGGCCGAAGGGCTGCGCGCCCATCATGACGCTCTCCACTGTATTTTCGTGGCAGCGGATGCAGTTTTCCTGAATGACCTTATCCGATGAGGGTTTGGCGCGGATGGCATCCGGGATATTGCCGCTGACGAAGGCAGTGACGTGATGATAGCCCGACAGTGCCTTGACGTAATATTTCGGGATTAGCGAATGAGGCGTGTGACAGTCGCCGCAGACCGCCACAGTGTGGTGACCAGCATGATACCAGCCTTCATAGACTGCATCCATCACATGGCAGTTATTACAGGTGGACGGGTTGTTGCCCAGGTAAGCGGTGAAGTCGGTCACGTACATCCCAACTCCCAGTACGGTCAGCAGGGCAGCCACACCAACGATGAGAGCAAGTTTTGACATGGTTCACCTTGCACAGACAAGGATGAGAAAAGCGACAACCTTCTTATTTTAGCCGAAATACAAGCTCTTGTGTGTGACCGAAGTCACACATAGTGCTGTGCATTCGCGCCATTGGCGTTTAAATAACCCGAACTGTTGAACCATGATCCGTTTTTTCGACCTCAATTCTGGTGGGAAAGGCGTCTTTTAGCTCATCCAAATGGGTGATGACCAATATCCTGGCAAAATCGCTGCGTACAGCGTTGATCGCCTCGATCAACCGCTGGCGGCCCTGGGCATCTTGCGAGCCGAAGCCCTCGTCTATGACCAGCGTCTGCAGGCGTGCGCCTCTACGCTGCGCCAGCACTTCCGAGAGCGCCAGCCGGATGGCAAAATTGACCCGATAAGCCTCCCCGCCGGAGAACATTTCGTACTCACGCGCGCCGGCGCCGTCACTGATCTGGATATCCAGCGTTTCGCGCAGATCATCGCGATTCTTATCCTTGTAAGCCGCCTGGGTGACGAAACGCACCGACATCGTCCCGTCGCTCAAACGGTCGAGCAGATCATTGGCCTTGGATTCGATCTGGGGCAGGGCCTGCTCGATGAGCAGCGCCGGGACGCCGTCCTTGCCGAAGGCGCGCTCGAGGCTCTTGAAACGTCCTATCGTCAGGCCAAGCTCAGCGCGCTCGGCTTCCAGTCTGGCCTTGCGGACGCGCAAATCGTCCAGGACGGTCACCTTTTGCCGCGCCGCGCCGACCTCCTGATTCAGCCGGTTCTCCTGCTCTTGAAGGTCGAAGAGGGTACGCTCGGCTTCATCGAGATTTGCAATTGGCTTTTGCGCTTCGACGACGTATTTCTCGCTTGCAAGAATCGTTTCGACTTCCTTTAGCCGTTTCGCGCCAGTGGTTGCCCAATTCTTTATCGAGTTACTTAGCGTTTCAATCCGCTCGGTCAATTGGGTGACTGAATTGGAATAAACCAAACGTTTCCTCTCCACGTTCTCGAGCCTTGTGATCTGCGCTTCGAAATCTGCGATCTGCTTGACAAGATCATCCAGGCTCGATTTGTTGGCACGGAAACGGTCGCCCTTTTCTTTGCCTTCATCGTTGAGTTGTTTCAGTGTGGACTGGCGATGCTCTTCGCTCAACGATTGCCCGCATAATGGACAGGTCGCGCCCTCTGCCGCCTCGAGTTGATCAATACGCGCTCTGAGTTCGTCCATTTGGGCTTTGAGCAACTCATTCTCGGCTTTCAATTTAGCGTGTCCTTCGCGCGCCGCGCTTCGATTTTCTTCAAGCTCGTTCCGTTTTGCGACATTCTCCTCGGCTTCGGCCAGCGATTTCTTTGCGCTTTCAATTTGAACAGTCAATTCGCTGATCGTCGCTGCCTGATCGCTGATCGCTTTCTCCTGTTCTTTCAATCCGCGCCTTTCTTCCTCCAACCTCGCTTTCCCTGCGGCAAGCTGCGAAGCCGCGGCCTTCCTGAGATTTTCCAAAGCGGTCTCTTGTGTTTTCCGCACCGCGCTCAACTGCCTCAATTGTGCCTCGAGGTCTTTCAACTTCTGCTTGCGCGGCTCCTCTTCGCCGAGTTCAGTATCAATTTCCTGGATGCGCCCATCCGCCGCATCGAGTTCGCGCTCGATGGATTTACGCCGTTCGGCGGCACGCTCGCGATAGGTCTCCCAAATTTCCAAACCGAGAATATTGCTCAAAATCTCCTTGCGCTTACCCGGCGATTGCTGGGCGAATTGATCTGCCTTGCCCTGCAAGAAAAAGGAGGCGTTGACGAAGGTTTCATAGTCGAGGCGCAGGATTTGCTCGATGCGCGCCTGGGTCTCGCGCAGGGTGCGCTCGGTCAGCGGTCTCCAATGACCATTGACGATGGACGATAGACGCCCGCCCTGAGAGAAGTCGAAGGGATAGTCTGTCGTCCGTCGTCCGCCGTCTTTCGTCCTTCCCTTCGCTTTGTTCAGGGCAGGCTGTCCATCGTCAAGAATTTGGAACTCCAGCACTGTCGTCTTGCCGCGCGGCAGGGTACGCTGGACGCGATAGATGTTCTCTTCATAGGCAAATGTGAAGCTCACTTCGGCTGCTTTTACGCCAGAATGCGAATTGATCAGCGATTCGTCCCGCTTGCGCGCCTGCCCAAAGAGCGCCCAGGTGATGGCGTCCAGCAGCGAGGATTTTCCCGCTCCATTCGGGCCAGAGATGCAGGCCAGGTCGAAGGCGGTGAAATCTAATTCGACCGCCTCGCGGTAAGAGAGGAAACCAGAAAGTTTGAGTTGAATGGGGATCACGTGACTATTTTAACCGCGAAGAGTGAAGAGCGCGAAGGAAATTCGATTGTGCACAGAATCATCCAAACTCGCACCTCGCACCTCGTAACTCGCAACTCGTAACGCGCAACCCGCAACTCGTATCTCGCACCTCGCAACTCGCCAATCGTTTTGCTTGCCCATCCATCCGACTGATGTTATCATAACCGAGTGTTCTCCCAAGTTGACAAACGTACGCGCACGCGCTTGATCCTGACCGCCGTAATCCTGGCAACACTACCCTGTTACTGCCTGGGCTTTGTCGCCGTGAACTTTGCCCCCGGCCCGGCGACCCAGACGCCAACCATGACAGTGACCTCGTCCGGGACACCGCTCACGCCGACCGTCACCCCAACTGAGACATTGACCCTGACCCCGACGGATACCCCGACCAGCACGCATACACCCACGCCAACGGCAACATTTACCCCCACCCTAACACACACGCCGACCTCGACGCTGACGAACACGCCCACACCGACGTTTACGCCAAGCCAGACGCCAACGCCGACCTTCACGCCAACAAATACATCCACTCCAACCGATGCGCCAATCACGCCAAGTCCATAAATCTGCTATCTGAAATCCGCAATCCGAAATCCAAAATGTCCGACATTCTCCCCTTCCTCAAAGACCTGCTCACCACCCCCGGGCTTTCCGGTTACGAAACGCCAATCGCCAAAATCATCGCCGAAAAATGGCAGCCGCTCACCCACGAACTGAGCCAGAGCCGACTCGGCTCGCTGCACGGCTTGCGCAATGGCAGCGGCAAAGCGCCGCGCCCATCCGTGATGATTGCCGCGCACATGGACGCCATCGGCCTGATGGTGACCGGCATCGCCGAAGGCGGCTTTTTGCGCGTGGCCGCTATCGGCGACGTGGACGGGCGCGTCCTGCCTGGGCAACCAGTCACCGTACATGGCCGTGAAAACCTGCCTGGTATCGTTGTGCAGCCGCCCACCCACCTCCTGCCGCCCGAGATCGGCAGCAACCCTGTCCCGCTCGAACACCTGCTCGTAGACGTCGGCCTGCTGCCGCGCAAGATCAACGCCCTGATCCATGTCGGCGATCCGATCTCCTTTGCCCAACCGCCGCTCGAATTGACCGGCGAGACGCTGGCCGGCCATAGCGTGGATAACCGCGCCTCGGTGGCGGCCTTGACCGTCTGCCTGGAAGAGCTGCAGAACCGGCCACACGCCTGGGACGTGTGGGCTGTCGCCACCGTGCAGGAGGAGACCGGCCTGATCGGCGCATATTCTTCCTCCTACCAGCTTCGGCCGCAGATCGCGATCGTGGTGGATACCTCCTGGGCAAAAGGGCCCGGCGCCAACGATTGGAACACCTTCCCGCTCGGCAAAGGCCCGACAGTCGTGATGGGGCCGAATATTCATCCGGCGTTATACAAGGCTTTGAAAGAACTGGCCGAGAAACTGGAGATCCCGCACGCCCAGGAATGCACGCCGCGTCACTCCGGCACGGACGCCTTCGCCACGCAAGTGACCGCCGAGGGCATCCCCAGCGCGGTGATTGGCATTCCGCTGCGCTACATGCACACGCCGGTGGAAGTGGTGGCGTTGAAAGATATCCAGCGCGCCGGGTGGCTGATGGCGGAATTCATTGCGGGCTTGCAGCCGGATTTCATGGAGAAGATTGTGTGGGAGAAATGAACTATGTCACCTCGTATATCGAAAAAATTGAGGGTTGTTTCAGAGTTATTCGAAACATGCAGAAGTAAAGGCTCCCTCGAGTTTGACAACGATCTAGTCGAAGAGGTAGCGAAAAAACATGGTTTCAAGAATAAATTCGATGCCACGAAGTTGGATAATTCCTCCTTAATTCCAAAATCGGTATTGAATGAAGATTACTTTATCTTACATCTTGGCAAAGGAAAACACCGCTTTGCTCATGGCATCCATTATTGGTATCACCAATTCGAGCAAATAGACCCTTCCGAAACAGTGGATTGGAAATATCGTCAAAGCATCCTTAATGACTTTGACACAAGCGAATCAAATATATTATCTGTAGCAAGTAACCAACGGATTGTTCATGAATTTCTGTATCACGATATAGTGGCAAATCCTAAAGTTTATAACGCACGCCGAACAAAAGCGAATCTATCATACAAGGTGGGACCTTATGCTGTCGTAGCTGAGAAAGTGCAGATCGAAATTGATCTGACAATGGAGTATCAGGGGGTAGTGACAGTTATCGAAGGCAAGAATGGTTTTCCAAAGGATTTTGCCATTTACCAACTATTTCATCCTTACCTGTACTTTCTCGCCGTTAAAGACAATCACCAATTGCCGATTCAAGAAATTACTTGCTGCTATGTTCTAAGAAAGCGCACAAAAGAAAGTTCCATGCTGAGGCTCTATAACTACACTTTCGATGATCCACAAAATATTGGTTCGATACGGTTAGTAAAAAAGGCGCAGTACAATCTCATAAAGAGGTAAGAATGAAAAGACCTATTGGGATTGAAGGTTTTATTGATCGAATATATCTGGGGGATATAATGGAGTTGTTTAAGCAACTACCAGATAATAGCGTTGATATGGTTTATGGAGATCCGGACTACAACGTTGGCATCAAGTATGGTGAAAATACTTATTCAAAGAGCTTCAACAAATATATTGAATGGTACATTGAATTGACTCGCGAATCTCTTCGCGTCCTAAAAGATGATGGTAATCTTTTTATGATGAATTACCCCAAACAAAATGCACATTTACGCGTCAGGTTTCTTGATGCTGCTTGTAAGGATGTCTTTGAATATGTATGGGTTTACAACACAAATATTGGTCACAGTCCCCGTCGTTTTACAACCGCGCACCGTACAATATTGCATTGTAGAAAATCAGAACACAACAAATTCTATAAAGAACAAGTTGCTGTTCCTTATCAAAACCCAACAGACAAACGCATCCAGCAAAATATTGCCAATGGCTCAAAAGGTCGTATGCCTTACGATTGGTTTTATTTCGACTTGGTAAAAAATGTAAGCTACGAAAAAACCATACACGCTTGCCAAATTCCACAATCTTTAGCAGAAATGCTGGTGAAAGCTTGCACAGTAGAAAATGACATTGTACTTGTACTATTCGGGGGTAGCGGTTCGGAATTAGAAGTTTGCCAAAAACTAAAACGACAATTCATATCTGCCGAAATCGACCCAAAATATCACAGGATAATCGAGGATAGACTTGAGAAAGGCAGAATATCATCAGAATATCGAATGCTTTACAATATGCGTAGGGAATCGAGCTTTGATTCAAACCAACCCCGCTTATTAGATAAACCTGAGAAATATTCGACCGAACCTGATAAAGAATAAACGTACATGTTTAGCGTGTCTGAAGGAACTGGTTTCGAAAAAGTCAAGGAATAAA
>DYHT01000079.1 GCA_020723995.1 Chloroflexus sp. | reverse complement strand
CGCCTGCGCCGTCGCCACAAGGCAGCAGCGCCAACTTAATGTGACATTGTCAAACAAGATAGTACTCAGCCTCGATGACAATCGCAAAGCACCGTGCTATTATTTACACGGAGAGAATGCGTGCAATGACACGAGTCTTGATCGTGGACGACCAGCCACCATTTCGCCGCCAGTTGCGCGAATTACTAACGCGCGGCGGCCACACAGTGGTCGGAGAGACAGGAAATATCGCCTCTGCCGAAAACCTTATACAGACTCTAAAACCCGACCTGGCAATCGTGGATATATTATTACCGGATATTAACGGCCTTGATGGAACAGCGCGCCTGAAGGCTTTATATCCAGGTTTACGCATCATTTTAATCAGTGCATATCGTGACACTGCATTTCAGGTTGCAGCCAGAGAAACGGGCGCTGAGTCATTTATTCCAAAAGATGAATTGGACATAAATGTTGTCCAAAGGTAGCATTCCCATTATGGCGAAGAAAGAGAATCGGCCCTCTAAAGGAGAAATGTGAAATGAACAAGATAAAACAAATTTGCATCAAGGCCTCAGCCATATCGTTAATCTGTTTGCTGGCCGCCTGCAACCTTCCAGCGTCGGCCGGCGGAACCAGCGTCTGGATTGACGTGCCGCTGGACGGACTGGTGTTCCCGGCGGTGCAGCCAATTCAGATCGAAGGACACGCCGCCTCGCCGGGCGGCATCAGCCGGGTCGAGGTCTGGATCAACGGTGCCTTACTGACCAGCATTGAAAACCCTCCAATGGAAGGCAGTCTGGCCGGTTTCGATGTCGAATGGACTCCCCCCGCTCCCGGCGAGTACACCATCCAGGCGGAGGCCTTCGGCGCGGACGGGTCGGCCAGCCAACCGGACTCGGCGCGGGTCACGTTTAGGGACGCGCCTGTCACCCCGGTCGTTTCGGCGACGCCCGTGGTGACCGACACGCCCACCCTCGTCGTTTCAGTGACGCCGGTGGTGACCGACACCCCGACCACCGTTCCGGGAGCGGTCATCCAATTTTGGGCTGATCCGGCCAAAGTCACGGCGGGAGCGTGCACCACCCTCCGCTGGCATGTCGAGAACGTCCAGAGGGTCATCTTCGGCGGAGTTGAGCAGTCCTTCGATGGGTCATACAAGGACTGCCTGTGCAGCAACCAGTCGTATACCCTGCGCGTCATCTACCTGGATGGTACGGAGGAGCAACGCCAGGTGACCATCAATGTGACCGGGGAATGCGTCACGCCCACGCCGGTAGACAACACTCCACCGCCCGCGACGACCCCGGCTGTGCCTGCCAATGGGTTGACGCTCTCCTGCCGCGGTTCACAGTCCCTCGTCTGGCTGCCGGTCAGTGACCCGAGTGGCATTGCCGAGTATCAGGTGCAGGTGCACCGTCACGCCGGCGATAACAACTGGCAGGCAGTCTCCGGCAGCCCCTTTACCGGCATCAGCGGCAAGACCACCACAATCCCCGTTGATTGCGGCTGGTACTACCGCTGGCGCGTGCGCGCCGTGGATGGCGCGGGCAATGTTGGCCCTTGGTCTGGCTGGTGGCTGTTCGCCATCACACTCAGTTGAGGAGGCGGAGATGAAGAAGAAAGGTTGTTCGCGTTGGGGTTGCTGGTTGGGATTGCTGGCGCTCGCGGTCGTTTGTGTTGCCGTGACCTCACTGGTCTACTTTCAGGCGCGAGCCCGCGACTTCAATTCCAAGCCGCTGGTGTTGATCCATTCGCCGGTCAACCGCGAACAGGCGCGCGTCGGCGAGGGGATCATCGTCCACGCCACCGCGCGGGAAGATAACGGCCTGCGCCGCATCGAGTTATGGGTGGACAATACTTTTGTGGATGCGCGCGACGCGCCCGACGGGGGCGCGCCGGCCATGCTCGTCTTTTCCAGCAGTTGGATCGCGCGCGCGGTGGGGAGCCACGTGTTGATCGTGCGCGCCATTGCTTCGGACGGGACCGAGGGACAGGCCTCCGTCGTAGTCGAAGCCCTCGCGCAGGATGCTGCCGATTCGGAGACTCATGTTGTCGAGGAGGGTGAGACAATCGAATCCATTGCCGAAGAATATGGAATCACTCCCGAAGAGTTGGCCGGCGCCAACCCAGGACTCGACCCCGGCGGACCCGCGCCCGGCGACGAACTGGTCATCCCGGACGACGAGCCACATCCTGCTGATGGCGGCGCACCGGCGGAACCTCCTCCCGGCAGCGAACCGCCCGTCCCGGAAGAGGGCGCGCCCGGCGCGCCGGGATCCGCTTTTGAATTTCCTCTGCTCGAACTGCTCGAGGCAGCCATTTTCGGCGCGGGCGAACCGACCGGCCTGCGCGTGGAGTTCCTGAGCGCGGGAACCAGCGATCTTCTCGAAGGCTTGCACTGCTACATTGAATTGGGCGACGCGCCCCCGCGCTGGTATCCCGACGAAGACAACGACCAGACTACGGACGAATCCTTTGTGTTGGACGATACGGGTCATTGGTCTCTTGATACACATCTCTCCGGAGAATCGGCCCCCCTCATATACTGGCCGCGCAACCGGGACTTGCCGCTCGATATTTCGTGTGTGGGCATCACCGCTGGCGGCACGGACGCCCTCGACCTCGGCCGCTGGCATGGTGTCATCCCTCCCGAACAATGGGCGGGCATACCCCTGGCCGAAGGCGCGACCGGCTCAGATGGCTCTTTCCTGGTGGAATTCCGCATCACGCGCACGGACGGCGGAGGCAGGGGCGTGCCGCTCTGGCTCGACCCCGACATGACTCCCCCTACCAACATCCGCCTCGACGAGCGCCGCATCTCCCTGCGCTGGGATTACAACCCGCGCCCCGACGAAGAACCGATTGACGGCTTCCGCATCTATCTGAACGGCAGCCTGCAATGGGTGGAACCGTCCGACTCACGCGAGAGCATGTTGCCTTACGAGTGGTTCAATCCACCCTGCGGAACAACGTATACCTTTGCTGTCACAGCCTATCGCTTCGGCCTGCCGGACGGCCCGGAGTCTTTTCCCGGCGTTGTCATTCTGGAACAACCCGCGGAGGACTGCACGCGTGAAGTTTTGATCACCTTCCTGACGCTGGAAACCTTCGATCTGGGCGGCGACGGCCGCTACGAAGACCGCCACGGCGATGTGGGCCCGGCCTTCGGCCACCTTTACGCAAATGAATCACAGATCACCTTCGACGGCGGCGACCTCGGTCCCGGCCTGGACATGCCCAACGGCTTACGTCATAACACAGTCTACAACCTGGGCGAGATGTCCGCCGATCCGACCTGGCGCTTCAGCGGCATGCCTGCGCTGCTGGTCGCCATCCCCGATGGCGGCACGTTCGAGTTCGGCTTCCGCATCTGGGACGATGATTCCGGCCGCTGCCGCAATTCTGGCGACCCCGGCTGCGACGACCTAATCTGTGAAGGGCTTTCCTTCATATACGAGGAAGACAGCGTCGAGGCCTGGCGGTTCGACAGCCACAACGAAGGCGCCCTCCTCTCCGAAGATGGCCGCTGCCGAGTCACCTATCAATGGGGGCCCGCCGCCGGCAGTCCGGTCGGCCCCGGTGTGGAAGGCTGGGAGCCGCTGCCGTGGCTCGACCTGGAAGATTTCGTGGTGAACGAAGATAATGGTCGGGTACAACTCCACATCTGCAACACCGGCACGGCCACCTGGCCCTGGCGCGACCTGACCGTCGAACTGCAAAGCCGCGAGGGCCTCTCGCTTGGCGTCTACACCTGGCCGAGCTTTGTCCTCGAAGCGGGACAGCGCACCATGCTGGAACATCCCGACATGCGCCTCAGCGCGCCCTTCGACGCCTGCGTGCTGATTGACCCGTTCGACGACGTTCTCGAAGAATACGAACGTTCCGGCGCAATGTTCCACAGGCCCATCTGTCCACATATCCCAGACCTGGTCATCACCAATGTGCGCTACATACCGAGCGGCGGCTTCGGTCAGGTATCCGTCACCATCCGGAACGTAGGCGAGGGCGCGCTCGAAAACCGCGCCGTCTCCGTTCGATCCTACCTGCCCGACGGCGCGCCGCTCTACATCGGCGGCTCCTATCCCAACATTACGCTCGGCTGCTTCGAAACCGTCACCCTGAATTTCGGCGGCGTGAGCGAATCCACCCGCGAGCAAATGCGGGCGGGCTACTTGGTTACCGTCAATCCGGAGGCGGCCATTTTTGAGAGCAACGCTGACAACAACACCTATTCCGTGCGCGGCGCAACGCGTCTGTGGCTCTCGTGGGTCTGGATCGTAGCGCCTTACCACTCCAGAAACAGCGTTGAATATTCCTTCGACGCGTACGTTGTTTCCGGCGATACGCGCCGCCGGGTTGCGGACTGGAATGTGTCACAGGACATTAACTGGGGTTCGTGTTCCGACCCTTACAATTGCGTGCGACAGTTCTACGACAATGAGTATGACACGTACTGGTTCGATATCTTTGGCGATGAACTGCTGGAAATCACGGCCTCCGCTTTTGACGGCTCCTGGATCATCGGCAGTGGCACGGAAACCTACAGACCGGAGGATGGCTGGGGTGCGGGTCCGCTTGGATCTTATCGGAGTTGCGGATACCTGGGCCCGGGCAGTAATCCAGGTTCGCATACGTGGCTATTCGATTATTACGGAGGTGAGTCATGGAATATCGTTTTCCACATCTGCCGCGAGGACGCTTCGCCATAGCGGTTCTCGCTTTCGTGACGGGCATCCTCGCCTGCACACTTGGACAAACGCCCTCGCCTCCAATCGGACCCGGGGCTGGCGCGACCACCCCGACCGAATCCCAGCCCCAGCTGTTCCCACCTTCCTCCGGCGAGGTGGTGAATCCTGCCGATTTCGAATACGTGGGTACCTTCCGCCTGCCCGGCGGCGAGGACCGTCCGCAGACCTTCGCCTACGGCGGCAACGCCATGACCTTGAATCCGGACGGCGATCCCTCCGGCGCGCAGGACGGCTTCCCCGGCTCGCTGTTCATCAGCGGCCATGACCGCCTGCCCTACGGCGAGCTGCCAAACGGCGGGCAGATCGCCGAGGTCGGCATCCCCGTCCCGTCCGTTTCCCGAAACGTAGCGGATTTACCGCAGGCCGAATTCCTGCAGGATTTTCAGGATGTGCTGTCCAGCCGCTTTACGCGCATGGACGAGATTCCGCGCCTCGGCTTCCTATATCTCGATCATCCTGCAACCGGCCCGAAAATCCACGTTGCTTATGGACAACACTTCGAGCCAGACCCGACTGCGCCCACGCACGGCTGGTTCAGTCCCGACCTTGCCGCGCCGGATTTTCAGGGCGAGTGGTTCCTCGGCGGGCAATCCTTCTACAGCGTGAACGACTACCTGCTCGAAATCCCCTCCGCCTGGGCGGAGACATACGTACAGGGGCGCGTCATTGGCACAGGCCGCTTCCGCGACGGCGGCTGGTCTGGCATGGGGCCGGTGTTGATCGCCTATCGTCCGTGGGTGGACGCAAGTGGAACGCCCGCGCCGGCCGGTTCTTCCCTTGACGCAATCGTGTTGCTGCTCTACGAAAATTCCTTCAATACGGAAAACATCGAGCGTAGCCTGGCGGGCTACCAGCATCCCGATAGTTGGGACGGCGGCGCCTGGATCACGACGGCCGCAGGAAAATCCGCATTGCTGTTTGCCGGCACGAAATCCAACGGGACGAAATACTGGTACGGCTACCTGAACCCGGCCGGCCCCGAATTCCCCTGCGTGGACGAAGAGATCACCGACTTCATCACCTGCCGCATGGCCGACGGCTCCCCCTGCCCGCAACAGGATTTCACCGAATGTTCCGGCCACAACGATTACCGCGGCTGGTGGAGCACGCATTTCGATACCCAGTTCATCTTGTACGATCCTGCCGACCTGGCGCGCGTGGCAACTGATGAAATGGCCTCCTGGGAGCCACAACCATACGCCGTGATGGATATTGACGAGTATCTGTTCTTCAATCCATCGGGAATCGAGACGGATATGTTGGGAAGCGGCGGCCAGCGGCGTTACCGCATCGGCGATGTGGCCTTCGACCGCGCCAACGGATTGTTGTACGTGCTGGAGCTATACGCCGATGGTGCAAAGCCGGTGGTGCATGTGTGGAGGCTTCGGTAAAACTGGGTACTTGATTTTCCCGCCAAACTTCCTATTAATGAAATCAGGGTAGGACTGCACTTAACCGTGGAATGAGCCTGATCGGGCGTTTTTGAACACG
>DYHT01000078.1 GCA_020723995.1 Chloroflexus sp. | reverse complement strand
AAACTTCGTGTCCTTCGTGGATTCTTTTGGCTGCGGTTGGAGGCCGCGCTATGGGATCGGTACCCAATTTTACCTAAGGAAGCGCCTACTTCATGACCTCAAGCACATAATTCTGTGACTATGTCGAAAAATGAACTCTGGAGAGTAAGGTCAAGGAGGCGCGTGATGTCCAGTCTCATCGGTCAATCCCTCGGTCGTTACCACATTCTTGAGCAGCTCGGCGAGGGCGGGATGGCCACTGTATACAAGGCCTTTGACACGCGCTTGGAAACCGAGATGGCGGTCAAGGTCATCCAACGCCTGCTGCCCTTCGGAGCGCGCCTCCTGCTCTTCGACCCGTTTCTCACCACTGAACAGGCTGTCATGATGGGCGCGGAAAAAGTCTCCTTCGAGCGGCTGCTGGCGGAAAGCGACTTCGTCAGCCTGCACGCTCCGGTCACCGACGTGACGCGCGGCGTGCTGAACGCGGATGCTTTTGCACGCATGAAAACCGGCGCGTTCCTGGTCAACACAGTCCGCGCCGCGCTGGTGGATCAGGATGCGCTGCTGGCCGCCCTGCAATCCGGCAAGTTGGGCGGCGCGGCCCTGGATGTGTTCCAGGTCGAGCCGCCCGCCGCGGACGATCCGCTGCTGGCTTTCCCGAATGTCATCGCCACCCCGCACGTGGGCGGCAACACGCTCGAGGTGGCCGCGCATCAAGGCGAGATCATCATCAGCGAGTTAAGGGCGCTACTAGCGGGTAAGACACCCAAATACATTCTGAACGCGGCTGCTCTTGAATCCTTCACTTGGAGCGGCAAGCGGCCCACAGATGAGAAAAAGCTCAAGGAACTGGCAGCGGCTCCAGGTCCGGGGGCGACCGACCTGGATGTCGCTGCGCAGCAGAAACAGGCCGCAGTACCGGCGTCCGACAAACAGACATTCACAGTCAGTGGAAAGGCAGAAAGAATGGTTACACTTGCATCACCCGACACCAGCGCCATGCGAACGAAGATGGTCCAAATCCTGAAAGAGTTCACCAACCTAATCGCGGCCGATAAGGATATGGCCGATTTCGCCAAAGGGAGGAACGTGGTCTTCTCCTTCACCATCAAGGACATTGACCAGGCTTTCTATCTGAGTTTCGTGGATGGCCAGGTCGGCGCCGGGCTGGAAAGTCCCCCGCGTGACCCGGACGTGAAACTCAAGATGAGCGCCGATACACTCGACGGAATGTTCACCGGGCGCGTTAATGCCACGCGCGCCGCCACCAGCGGCAAACTTTCCTTCAGCGGTGATACCGGCAAGGCGATGGCCTTTATGCGCATCCAGAGTAATATGGGCAAACTTTACACCGAAGCGCGCCTGAAAATTGGCACTCCCGGCGACCTGACCCAACTGGGCGCGGCGCCCTCACCCCGCCCCCCGGCCCCCTCCCCTCTCCCGATGCTGGGAGAGGGGAGGGGGGTGAGGGCTGCTCCAGCCATTGTCAAAACCGGTGACGTGCGCGACTCAATCTTGCAGGTGACGAATGAACTGTACGCCAAAGGCCTGATTACCCCGACCGGCGGTAATATCAGCGCCCGCTGCGACGACAATCCGAACGAAGTCTGGATCACCCCCAGCGCGATCTTCAAAGGCGACCTACGCCCCGACATGATGGTGCGTATCAACCTGGATGGCAAGATCATCTCCGATAATGAGTACACTGCCTCCAGCGAGCGGCGCGTCCACTGCGCCATTTACAAGCTGCGAGCGGAGATCACCGCCGTCATTCACACCCACGCGCCGCAGGCCACGCTGATGGCTATCACCGGTACCAAGTTCCTGCCCATCTCAACTGAGGCGGCCTTCATCGGCGATGTTCCGGTCGTGCCGTTCATCATGCCTGGCACGGACGAACTGGGCGAGAAAGTCGCCGAGGCGATGGGCGCCAACGGCATTGCTGTGTTGATGCAGAATCATGGCCTGGTGGTGGCGGGCAGCAGCCTGCGTCGCGCAGCCGACATGACCGACGCGGTCGAGGTGACTGCCCACAAAATCCTGTCCTGCAAGGCGCTGGGTATCGCCCCGGCGCTCATCCCGGATGACCTCGTCAAGACGCTGAAGGAGATCGGTGTCAGCATGGCGTAATTAACGGTTTTTACGCCATACGGGATAAAACAGCGGCCATACCAACAAAAGCATCCATCCCAGACGAGTTACCCCAGCTAAGCAAACCCATCACCACTTTAGGCCGATTTCGACTGCCTGCCATGAGCTGATCAAGCGCATGGATCAATCGCTCGTCGGCCAGGCCAAGGGTGGCGCACTCGATCAGGTTGGCGCTCAAGGAGGTGGTCTTTTGATAAGATTTTGTTGTATGCAATGAATAATAGCTTGAAGGTAACTATTCAGGCCTGTCATGCTGAGGAGCGTTTTTCCCTGGCACCGACCGCCAGGACGGTGTGCGACGAAGCATCCCCCACGCTGGAGGGGACTCTTCGCTCCGCTCAGAGTGACAAATCGGTGTACTCAGCGCTGGCTGAATAGTTACGCTTGAAGTTTGCTGATATCGGATGGACAACCTGAAGATGTATCCTGCATTTCTAAGAACGCGGTCAATAGTTGACTGTAAACGCTGCCTTGTCTGGTGGAGAGCACTTGGGTTACGAAAGATGCGAGTTGATTTTGGCGCTCAGTTACGGGGAGAGGAGATTTCGAGATCGGAACGGGCTGCCAGATGGCGGCGCTGCGAGTATCAATAATCAATTTAATGTTTGGAAAGATGATCTGTCCGGGGGCAATCTGAACACAATCCCCTTTGGATATTTCTGCCAGTTCAGCCGGGGATTCAGATAGTGTCAGGGTAAGCGGATCGATAAATGCTTCGTTGGAGATAAAGATCATCCATTTGGCGGATGTTTTTACAAAAATGCCCCGGGATGTGCTGCCAAAGGCGATTGCCCGCTGCGGTCGAGATAAAGCATCGGCGGCGATCTGCCCGATTGATTTCGTTCGTATGATGCGAAAGCTCGAATTCTGCATAAGGGCTGAAGACTGACCTGGCTGGGAAGGTTGTGATATTGGAATTTTGGAACAGATGTTGATTTTTTTTAAGTAAGGACTTATACTATAACATCTTTGTAAGCTTCCATTATGCTTTGCTGACCAAGTTAATGAACGTGTCGTCTCTCAGAGTCAAAACTAACCACGTTGAGAAGAGACTGTGCGATCCCTTGAAAGCATTCGGATTTTAGATATAACCCGCGCTCTGGCAGGTCCATACTGCACGATGATGTTGGGGGATTTGGGTGCAGATGTGATCAAAGTAGAACGGCCTGATAGCGGGGATGAGAGCCGCGGTTGGGGGCCGCCCTTTGTAGGTAAACCGTATGGTCCCTACCCAGGCGAATCCGCTTATTTTATTGCTGCCAATCGCAATAAACGCAGCCTGACGGTCAATATCCAAACCCCAGAAGGACAAGAGATCATTCGCCAACTGGCGGGCATCTCTGATGTGTTGGTTGAGAACTATCGCAGCGGGGTTTTAGACCAGATCGGCCTGGGGTACCCCGATCTACGCGCCTTGTACCCCAAATTGATCTATTGCTCTATCAGTGGTTATGGACGCACCGGCCCTTATGCTGAGCACCCCGGTTATGATGCGATTCTCCAGGCTGAGGGCGGGATGATGAGTATCACCGGGCCGGTGGATGGGCCTCCATCTCGCGTCGGCATACCTATTATTGACATCACCTCCGGGATGTTTGCAGCCACCGCAATCCTGGCCGCTTTGCGTGCCCGCGATCTCACGGGGGAGGGGCAATTGGTGGACATCTCCCTTTTCGATGCGCATATCGCCCTCCTGTCAAACGCGGCCTCCAACTATTTGGTCGGGGGAGAGCCGCCCCGCCGTTTGGGTAACGCCCATCCAAATATCGTCCCCTACGATGCATTTCCTGCTCGAGATGGCTGGTTCATATTGGGTGCAGCCAATGAGCGGCAATGGGGAATTTTATGTGAGCTGCTTGGCCGTCCAGATATAAAAACCGACAGCCGGTTTGCCACTAATGGGGATCGGGTTGCCAACCGGGAGGCCTTGGTAGAAATACTCAACCAAATCTTTTCTGCTCGGGATGCCAGGGATTGGCTAACAGACCTGATGCAAGCCGGGCTTCCCTGCGGCCCCATCAATACACTTCCAGAAGTCTTTGCGCATCCCCAGGCGCAGGCACGCGCTATGACACTCGAGTCTGAGCACCCAACCGCCGGTACGGTGCGGCTGACGGGCTTCCCCTACAAATTGTCCCAAACACCTGCAGAAATCCACAGACCGCCGCCGCTGCTGGGTGAGCACACCGAAGAAGTGCTTACAGGTCTATTAAATTACTCGCCCGAGGAAGTGAACTCAATGCGCGACAAAGAGGCAATCTAAGATTAGCTTCCATGAAACCACAACCTCGGAATGGAAGAGATTATGGCATTTATCAAAGCTGAAATTCGATCTGGTGCATATTATGACTCGGTAGTGCTGATGCATTTACAGCGTTCCCTGGCACAGCAACCCGGTATTTTAGATGCCGGGGTGGTAATGGGAACGGACGCCAATAAGGATGTCCTGGCGCAGAGTGACTTGCTGGTTTTGGAGGCTGAGAGGGCTGGAACCAATGATCTGATTATTGTTGTCAAAGGTAAAGACGAATCCTCGGTTCAGATTGCGCTTGGGAAGGTGGATGAACTTATCGCGGCTCGCCGCAGCGCAGGCGTGGACGAAGAATACCATCCCAAGAGTTTAGACTCCGCGGCAGACAGGTTACCTGCTGCCCAATGGGTGCTTGTCTCCGTCCCAGGGAGGTACGCTGCGGGTGTGACCCGCCAGGCTTTGGGATTAAATAAGCATGTGTTCCTTTACAGTGACAATGTATCCTTGAAGGACGAGATCGCTTTGAAACAAGAGGCTGCCAGGAAGGGTTTGTTGGTTATGGGGCCTGACTGCGGCACTGCCATTGTCAATGGGGTTGGATTGGGGTTCGCCAACAAAGTTCGGCGCGGACCGATTGGCATCGTCGCGGCCTCGGGAACCGGCTTGCAGCAAGTCTCTGTTCGCATCCACCAGATGGGTGGGGGACTCACCCATGCCTTCGGTACCGGCGGTCGTGACCTCTCTGATGATGTGCAAGCCATCACCACCTGTCAGGGTCTTGACTTGCTGAACCGCGATCCGGATACAAAAGTGATCGTCCTTGTATCAAAGCCGCCCTCACCCATCGTGGCCGGCGAACTCATCGAAGCCGCCCGTTGTGTGCGAAAACCAGTGGTCGTGAATTTCATCGGCTATTCAACCGCCATGCGCAAAATTGATAATGTAACCTTTGTTACGACCTTCGACGAGGCGGCCGCATTGGCTGTCCAGTTGGCTGCGATTGGGGAGAGTGAAGATTCGGTTAGAGGCTTTAACCTCGGCAGATTCTCACCAGGTCAGCGTTATCTAAGAGGGCTTTTCTCGGGTGGCACCCTGGCTTATGAGGCTCAACTCATCTTGAGCAATTACCTGCCAGAAGTTTATTCGAATGCGCCTCTGACGAAAGAATTACGTCTGGCAGAATCTTTGGTGAGCCAAGAACACACCCTTATTGATCTTGGAGAAGACGAGTTCACGGTTGGCCGTCTGCATCCGATGATGGATAACGAGTTGCGCATCCGGCGGCTGGAGAAAGAGGCCAGTGACCCACAAGTGGCGGTTATTCTGTTGGACGTAGTTTTGGGCTTTGGCGCTCATCCAGACCCGGCTAGCGAGCTGGCGCTCGCGATTGCTAAAGCACGCAAAATCGCAGAAGATGGTGGGCGTTATCTCGAGGTTGTGGCTGTCGTTTCAGGGACGGATGAAGACCCTCAGGATATGGCCGCCCAAATTCAGATGCTTGCAGAGGCCGGTGCTATTGTGGAGACTAGCAATGATGTTGCGGCTCGTTATGTGGGCCGGTTGTTGCGAGCCTTGGGGAAAATAGATGCCGGCGCGACTGAACACCGGATGACTGATGTTGATCTCTCCGCACTCCAACAACCTTTGGCAGCCATTAATGTTGGCCTGGAATCTTTCGCTGAGAGCCTTGCGGCGCAAGGGGCTGAGGTTATCCAGGTTGATTGGCGGCCCGCGGCGGATGGCAATGAGAAGCTCATGGCCATCCTGGAACGAATGAAAAGCAAGTAAAAGGATTGCATTATCTTTAGTTTCCGGTAAATTAACACAAAAGGTCTCACTCATGGTATGAATAAG
>DYHT01000024.1:20061-25249 GCA_020723995.1 Chloroflexus sp. | reverse complement strand
TCCTGGCGGTCGGTGCCAGGGAAAAACGCTCCTCAGCATGACAGGCCTGAATAGTACCCGAAGTCTTTGTAAGTCGCCTTAGCAATGGAACAACCTCTGTAAGACTTCGGAAGTCTCCCCACTTGGAGACACCTTATCACTTGATTTTACAACGACCTGAGATAACCTGCCAGAGGTTTGACATGAGAATATGTTAGAATCTTTCACGTGAGTGAAAAACCCTTACTGGTATTAGCTTCCAATTCGCCGCGCCGGAGAGAGTTGCTGGTGCTGACCGGCTGGCTGTTCAGCGTCATGCCCGCCAATGTGGATGAAGATCTTCAGCCCAACGAAGCGCCCAGGGATTACGTGCTGCGCCTGGCGCAGAGCAAAGCGCGTGCCTGCGCCAAACACGCCGGCGAAGCCGCCTTTATCCTGGCTGCGGATACGACAGTTGTAAATGGAAAAGACACCCTCGGCAAGCCGAAGAACACGGCCGAGGCCATCGAGATGTTGACCGCTCTGCGCGGGCACAGCCACCATGTCTATACCGCCATCGCCCTCCTGCACCTGAAAGATGGACGTCTGTCCACCGACGTGTGCGTAACCGCTGTCCCGATGCGGGAGTACAGCCAGGCAGAGATTATCGCCTATGTCGCCACCGGCGACCCGCTGGACAAGGCCGGCGCCTACGCCATCCAGCATCCCAAGTTCCGGCCGGTGGAAAAACTGAGCGGCTGCTATGCCAGCGTGATGGGCCTGCCGCTCTGCCATCTGGTGCGCAGCCTGCAAGAGTTCGGGGTCGCGCCCGCAGCAGACGTGCCCGCAAACTGCCAGTCCCTGCTTAATTATACTTGCCCAATCTTCTCCCGGATTATTGAAAAGATACGAGAATAGTATCATCTCAAAAAACTGGGGAGTGGGGTGTGTGTGGGCGGCGAAGCCGCCCACACACACCCCATCCTCCCCCACTTATATAAGGAAAGTCATGAAATTGAGCCGCTGGTTAAATCTCATCCTGGTTATTTCTCTATTGGCCGCTTGCGGCCGCGCTGGTGACGGTAACGGAAATACCTCTGCAGTGCCAACGCCGCAAGTCGTTACTACGCGAACGCCCAGCACGGAAGCCGCCATGCGCTCTTACTTGGATGCCCTGATGATTGAAGACTTCGCCGCCATGTACCGCATGTTGAGCCAGGCCACCCAGGAGAGTCTCTCGCAAGATGATTTTACCCTGCGCTATAGGAATGCACTGGCAGGTATGAGTGTAAATGGAATGGAATACAGCCTGCTCTCCACGCTGACCAATCCCGGGGACGCGCAGGTTGCTTATCGCCTTGTCTATCATTCCAGCTTGTTCGGTGACATCCAACGCGATATGACCGCCCACTTCAGCCTGGAGGGCGGCGCCTGGCGCATCCACTGGGACGACAGTTTGATCCTGCCCGAATTAGCCGGTGGCAATAAATTGTTAAGTGACTATAAAATCCCGGCGCGCGGTGATATCTACGACCGCAACGGCAATGACCTTGTCACTCAAACGAATGCCGTGGCGTTGGGCTTGGTCGCCGGAGGGGTGCCACCGGACAACGAGAATTTCATATTCAATGAGTTATGGAATTTGACCGGCGTACGCCCCGATGCTATCCGTTACGCCTATGAAAATTACCCCCCAGGTTATTACGTTCCGATTGGCGAGGCCAGCCAGAAGGCAGTGGATAACCGTTTCGCGGCGCTCTCGGCCTTCAGCGGCCTGCAGATGAGCGCCTATACTTCCCGTTACTACGACACCGCCTCGCATGCAGTTGGGTATACACAGGCCATCTTCCCGGAAGAGCTGGAGGCCTACCGCCGCAAAGGATACAGCGGCGGCGAGCGAGTCGGTAAGAGCGGAATCGAAAAATGGGGCGAGCCGTACCTGGCCGGCAGGAATGAAGCCACGCTTTATCTCGTGGATGCCAAGGGGAACATTGGCAAGCCTATTGCACATACCGAATCCAGGCCGGCTGACTCGATCTACCTGACCATTGATAAAGACCTGCAGGCTCAGGCCCAGCAGGCCATGAATGGCCTGCCCGGCGCAATCGTGGTGCTCGAACGCGATACCGGCCGCGTCCTGGCCATGGTCTCTTCGCCGGGCTTTGACCCCAATCTTTTCGATCCTAACAACTACAACAGCATGAACCTGGTAAACATGATCAACGACCCGGCCCAACCGCTCTACAATCGCGCTGCGCAAGGGCAGTACGCACTCGGCTCGGTATTCAAGATCATCACGATGGCTGCCGCCCTGGAAAGCGGTGTGTTCACGCCCCAATCAACTTACGATTGCCAGTACGAATTTACTGAACTCGGCTCCAGCCACATCCTGTACGACTGGACCTGGGATCGCTGCCAGGACGAGTTAAAACAAGACCCAACCCTGCAGCAGTGTAAGACCAAGCCCAGCGGATTGTTGACCCTGCCCGAAGGATTGATGCGTTCATGCAACCCCTGGTTCTACCACATCGGCTTGAATCTCTTCACCTTGGGGAGAGGCAATGCCATTTCGGATATGGCGCGCATTTTCGGTCTGGGACAGGCGACCGGCATCCAGCAGGTGGCTGAGGATGCAGGTCAGATCCCGAATGCGGGGGATGGCGTTCAGGCCACCAGCATCGCCATCGGACAGAGCGACGTCAGAGTCACCCCGCTCCAGGTAGCTGTTTTCATCGCAGCCCTGGGTAATGGCGGTACACTCTACCGCCCGCAGATCGTCGAAAAAATCCAACCTGTCAGCGGCGAGGCTGCGCTGGCCTTCAAGCCTGAGGCGCAGGGCGTCTTGCCGCTCAAGCCGGAGAATCTACAAGTCATTCAAGCCGCCATGCGCAGCGTGGTAGAACACCCGCGCGGTACGGCCTTTACCCGCTTCAGCGGCCTGACCATTCCGGTCGCCGGGAAGACCGGTACGGCTGAATCGGGCATCCCTGGTTGCCCGCATGCCTGGTTTGCGGGTTACACGCTGGCCGACCGCCCGGGTAAGCCGGATATTGCTATTGTGGTCCTGGTCGAGAATAAGGGTGAAGGCTCCGAATACGCAGCACCCATCTTCAGACGCATCGTGGAGATCTATTTTTCCGGCTGGCCGCAAAGCGTGTACCCGTGGGAATCGTCCATCGGTGTGATTCGCACGCCCATCCCTCCAGACGAGATAACGCCTACACCTTAGGAATGCCGCAAACAACCTGCGAACCTGGCCTGATCATCACCGCCCAATCGGGATTTTTCACCGTTCAGACTGCTGGCGCTGTCTTGACCTGTCAACTGCGCGGCCGCCTCAAGCAGGGTCCCCGCCTGGGCGACCTGGCTGCCGTCGGCGACCGCGTGCAGGTGGCGCGTCTCAGCGACGGGACGGGGATGATCGAGGCGATCGAAACGCGCCACCATGCCCTTGTCCGGCTCGACCCGCGGCCCAGGGGCGTTTACCAGCAGATTATCCTGGCCAACCCCGATCAGGCTGTCTTCGTCTTTGCCTGCGCCAATCCCAACCCGCACATGCGTATGCTCGACCGCTTCCTGGTCATCGCCGAGAAACAGGGCATCCCGGCCGTCATCGTCGCCAACAAGATTGACCTGGTCGGTCTCGATCAGGCCGAGGCGATGTTTGGCTACTACCCGTCGCTCGGCTACCCGGTCATCTACGCTTCGGTCAAAAGCGGCGAAGGGGTCAAGTCGCTGCGGGCGCGGCTGACGGGAAAAGTCTCCGCGCTGGCCGGGCCGAGCGGTGCCGGCAAATCCAGCCTGCTCAACGCTATCCAACCTGGCCTGGGCTTGGCCGTGCGCGAGGTCAGTGGGGCGATCAACAAAGGCCGTCACACCACCAACGTACGCCAGCTTTTCCCGCTCGCCGCCGGGACAACGAATGGCGGGACAACGAATGGCAGCAGTCGTTGTCCCGGCGGTTACGTGGCCGATACGCCCGGTCTGCGCTCGCTGGCGCTGTGGGATACCGAGCCGGAGGAACTGGATGGCTACTTTCCGGAAATCGCCCCGCGGGTGGCGCATTGTCAGTTCAACGATTGCACCCACAGCCACGAACCGGGCTGCGCCGTGCGTCTGGCCGTCGAAGACGGTCATATCCGTCCGGAACGGTATGAATCATACCTCCGCCTGCGAGCAGGAGAAGAATGACAACAGACGATGGACGACTGACGACTGATGACTGATAACTGGGAATTGTTGGGACACGAATGGGCTGTAGACATGCTGCGCCAGCATATCACTCGCGGTGCGGTGCGCCATGCGTACCTCTTTATCGGAACTCCCGGCCTGGGCCGCCGCAGCCTGGCTTTACGCTTCGCCCAGGCCTTGAATTGCCCCCAGCCGTCCGCACCGGGCGAAGCCTGCCGGCAATGCCGTACCTGCCAGCAAATCGAGGCCATGCAATACCCGGACCTGACGGTCGTGCAGGCCGAGAAAGTGGGCGGAATCCTTAAAATTGAGCAGGTCCGTGAGGTGCAGTACAGCCTGTCGCTGGCGCCCTACCAGAGCAAATACCGGCTGGCGCTTTTTCTGCGCTTTCAGGAAGCCAACCTCAACGCCGCCAACGCCCTGCTCAAAACCCTCGAGGAAGCCCCCCCGCAGGTCATCCTGCTTCTGACCGCCGACAATGCCGAGCAGTTGCTGCCGACCATCGTCTCGCGCTGCGAGCTGATGCGCTTGCGGCCTTCCTCCGTTGAAAGCGTGCAGACCTATCTGCAAGAACGTGGCGCAGAGGAAGCCAAAGCACGCCTGATCGCCCATCTCTCCGGCGGTCGGCCTGGTTACGCCCTGCGCCTGGGATCCGACGCCGCGGCGCTCGATTCCCGCCAGTCCCGCCTGGACGAACTGCAAAAAATGCTGGCCGCCAACCGCCGCACGCGTTTCAACTACGCCGAGTCGCTGGGGAAAGACAAGGATGCCTTTCGGAATATCCTGCTCATTTGGCTGGCCTACTGGCGGGACGTGATGCTGCGCGCCGCCCAGGCGGATACCCCACTCGTCAACATCGATCGCAAAGATGAAATAGAAGCTCTGGCGGCGCGCTTGTCGCTGCCCGAAGCGCGCCGTGTGGTCAGGGATCTGGAACGGGCGGCTGACCGGCTGGAGAAGAATGTCAACGCACGGTTGTTGGCCGAGGTTCTGCTTTTGGATTGGCCGTGAGAATCGTAGTGGCGACTTCAGTCGCTTG
>DYHT01000024.1:0-19961 GCA_020723995.1 Chloroflexus sp. | reverse complement strand
CTTTAACGACCGAAGTAGTTATTATCGGATCGTAGTGGCGACTTCAGTCGCTTGCTTTAACGACCGAAGTAGTTATTATCGGATCGTAGTGGCGACTTCAGTCGCTTGCCTCGACGACTGAAGTCGTTATTACTGCTACTATGCCATACGAATATCGTAAACTCTCCCCAGAAGAACGCCAAGAACTTCTGCGCATCCGTCGCGAGCGCGGCTATCCATTGCACGCGCCGCCTCATCCCTACCGGGATGCAGGTTATTATCTGATAACAGCCGCAAATTTCGAACATGTTCCCATCATGGGGCTATCTGAAAGGCGAACAGAGTTCGAGTTACTTCTTCTCAGTGCCATGAAAGGGATAAAGGCTGACATTGTTTGCTGGGTGATTCTTCCAAACCATTATCATGTTCTCGGTGGCATCGAATCTTTGGATTCTATTTCTGCGGCATTGAAGCAATTGCATGGCGTAACATCTCGAGAGTGGAATCTCATTGACGGTCAAACAGGCAAGCGTCGCGTTTGGTACAAATTCGCTGACCAGTTGATACGGGATGAGAAGCATTTGCAACAAGCATTCAATTATGTTCACTACAATCCGGTCAAGCATGGTTTTGTGACAGATGTATATGACTGGCCGTGGTCGAGTCTATCCCTCTACTTTGAAACCCAGGGGCGCGATTGGCTTCGAGCGCGTTGGAAATCTATGCCGCCTCCCCTAGATTTTGGCAAAGGCTGGGATGAATAGAAATGGTGAAACGACTGAAGTCGTCACTACTATGACAGCGTAGTGGCGACTTCAGTCGCTCATACTACTTGGCAGTAACGACTAAAGTCGTCACTACGGCGTACACACTACTTTACATGTGCCGCGTGCTGTGCGGATCGAAGGCGTCCCGCATGCCATCCCCCAGCAGATTGATGCACAGGATGGTAAACACGATGAAAAGGCTGGGGAAAAGCCACATCCACCAAGCACCGCGTTGAATGAATGACTGCGCGCCGGTCAGCATGTTGCCCCAGGAGGCGGTCGGCGGCTGGATACCCAAGCCAAGGAACGAAACGTAAGCTTCGGTCAGGATGGCAGTTGCCAAGCCAAGCGTGGCGGCGACGATAATCGCACCAAGCGTGTTCGGTACCAAGTGTTTGAAGAAAATGCGCACATTGCTGGCGCCTAGCGATTTGGATGCGGCGATATAATCCATTTCCTTGAGGGAAAGAACATTCGCCCGCACGATACGCGCCAGGTACATCCACGAGGTCAGGCCAATCACCAGGATGACAATACCGACGCTGCCGCTGAAAGAGCGCCCGAGGATGTTGATCGTCTGGACTTCTTTGCCTAAATATTTGCCCAGCACGATCAGCAAAAAAAGCGAGGGGATGGACAGCATCGATTCTGTGATGCGCATCAGAATCGAATCCACCCAGCCGCCGTAGTAAGCGGCAATGCCCCCCATCACCGTTCCGAGTGTCACGGAAATCGAGACAGCCAGGATACCCACAAGGAGTGAGATCTGCCCGCCGTAAATAATCCGGTTGAATACATCCCGGCCGGTGCTGTCGGTACCCATCCAATGCAGTTCGGATGGTGTGCTAAGGCGCGCCCGCAGGTCCACCTCGTTGGCCTTTGTCTCGGGGACAATGACAGCGCCGGCGACAATGAATATAAGAAGAATAATGATGCCGACAATTCCTGCCATCGCCATCTTGTGCTTGCGGAACCGCCGCCAGATCAGCTGTGAAGGGCTGAGTGCCGGTCCGGCGGTCTCTGCTTTGAGCTGGGGAATATCGGTAATTTCTATTTCAGATGACATAAGCCGCTCCGTGATCAGCCCAAACGAATGCGAGGATCAATAAAGGTGTATACCAAATCGGTGAGGATGCTGAAAACGACCACCGCGGCCGATACAACCAGCAGCACACCCAGCACAACGGGGAAATCGCCGCGCTGGGCATATTCCCAGAACAGCCGTCCCATGCCGGGCCAGGCATATACCGATTCGGTGACAATCGCCCCGCTAAGCAGGTAGGGAATATCCAATCCGAGAATGGTAATAAACGGTAGGGCCGCATTGCGTAAAGCGTGTTTGTAGAGCACGGCCCGCTCGGTCAGCCCTTTGGCGCGGGCGGTGCGAATGTAATCCAGGCTAAGCACTTCCAAAATACTTGAGCGGACATAACGAGCGTAACCGGCCGTCTGGATGATGACCAGGCAGGATACCGGCAGGATCATGTGGCGGATCAATTCGGTCATATCCCTGCGATTCCAGACATCCGCCCCGGTCGGCAGATAAGGCAGCCCCCAGGCCTTGAATTGCACCGCAAAAATGAGCATCAAGCCCAAGGCAATAAAGAAAATCGGCATGGAATAACCGATAAACGATAAGGCGGTAATGATATTGTCTGTCAGAGAGTACTGCTTGACTGCTGAAACAATGCCAAGCCCAAGGGCGATAAACACTGTTATCGTCAGAGCCGTCGCCATGAGCAGAAGCGTCAGCGGCAGACGTTCGGCAATCAATTGGCTGACCGGTTGTTTTGAGAAGAAGGATGTCCCCAGTTCGCCCTGCAACGCCAGCCCCAGCCAATTGATATACTGGATCGGCAGGCCGGAATTATCCACGATTTTCTTCTCGGTTTCCGGCGGGAGTCCCACCCAGCGGATCCATGCGACGGGAATGGTGCGATCCAGGCCAAGTTGATGGCGGATGCGCTCCTTGTCCGCCGCCGTGAGGCCGGGCCGGTTGGCATATTGCGCCATCGGGTCGGAAGAAAGCCGGGTCAGGATAAAGCACACGATGGTGATGATAAACAGCGTAATGATGGCCTGTACCAACCGGCGCAGAATGTAAGCCCACATGGATACTTACCTCTCTAGTAGTATAGGCATGGTGCGTGTCTGTTTGAAAGCGCACAAACACGCACCATGCTTGATTAAGGGCGCGAGAGGCAGGCTAGCCTGCCTCCCAAATAAGCGTGCTGGTTACGGTGACTTTACATCCCAGACTTCGGCGTTCCAGTTCATATTGCTGTAGAAGCCGAAGGGACCGGGTACGAAGCGGTCAACGTAGCCGTACACGTTGGCGCGGGCATACATCATGACCACGAGATAGTTGTCGAAGATGTATTTCTGTACTGCGTCAATGGCCACTTTGCGGGCAGCCGGGTCAGCCGTGACATTGACTGCCTCGAACAACTTCACCAGTTGCGGATCGCAGTAGTGATACGGGTTTGCGCCGCCGGGGTTGTTGACGCTCGGCGCGTTGCACAGCCAGTCGCCGCCGAACGGATAGGGATCCGGGTAGAAGCCGGTGGTGTAGCCGGCCATGTCGTATTTACCGGTGGCCAGCGGGCCGCCATCACCATAACCGCCGAAGAAGGTGCCGGCCGGGGTATGGATGGGCTTGAACTCGACGCCGATCTTCCGCAGGTCGGACTGGGCCGCCAGGGCAATATCCACGCGGATCTGCTTGGTGGTGGTTTCGAAGTTGAAGGACAGTTTCACTTCCTTACCACCGCACATACCCTCGCGAATGCCATCGCCGTCCTTATCGGTGTAACCGGCCTCGTCGAGCAGCCGCTTGGCCTCCTCAGGATTAAAGGCATCGCTCTGCAGGCTGGTATTCGTCCAGAATGAATTGGGCCACTGGGTAGCAGGGACGATGGTCTTGCCCTCCAGTAGAGCTTCCACAATCGTTTCGCGGTCGATACCCAAGGTAATTGCCTTGCGCACGCGCACGTCTTTGAACGGGCAGAAGCCGTCCTGGTCGCTGGCGCTGTTGGCGATGAGGTTGTCGCCGGCATCCTTCACGCCCGCCGTCACACCCAGGTTGAAGAAGTAGTGCTCGAAGTCAGAGCCGGGCACCACCAGCAGGTGGACATTCGGTTCGAGCGCGCCGACGGTGCTGATATCAGATTCAGAGAAATCCGGATACCAGTCAATATCGCCGGTCTGTAGCGCAGCCAGCGCCGTCTCAGGATCAGGGATGAACTTGATGTTGATCTGATCAATGATCGGGCGGCCCTTGTAGAAGTTGGCATTGGGCAAAAGGGTCATGTAATCGCCGGCCACCCATTCGGTGATGACGAACGGACCGGAAGCGACGGTCGGCCAGTGAATATAGGGATGATTCTCCAAACCGGTCTGACCCTCTAGAATGTGCGCCGGCAGGATAGAACCAGCGGAGTTCGGGCCTTGCGCGAAGAGCGTCTGCCACGGCGGGTAGAGCGACATGAACTTGATCACCACGGTCAGATCATCCGGAGTCGTGATGCTCTCGATCTGGTCATAGCCGGCTTTGATGGTGGAGGCGTTAAGGGGATTGACAATTGACTCCCAGGTGAACTTCACATCCTTGGATGTGAGCGGTGCGCCGTCCGACCATTTCAGGCCGGGTCGCAGTTTCCAGGTGATGGTCAGGCCGTCGGGCGAAACGCCGCCGTTCTCCACCGATGGAATTTCAGCCGCCAGTTCGGGTACATAGGCGCCATTCTCGTCCCATTCGGCTAGGCCGACCAGCGTCAACTGGGCAATCCACCAGGCATAGGACATGACGGTGTAGTAAGGGACAATGCTATCCGGTTCCTGGGTCCAGCCGCCGGTAACGATCTTGGGCATAGGCGGGACTTCAGTCGCTGGGGGGGCAATGGGGGGTTGGGTTGCTGGGGCTGCGGTGGCTGGCGCGGGAGTCTTGGGGGCGCAGGCCGTCAGCAACAGGCTGGCCAGAATGACCAGCGAAAACAAGGTATACATGTAACGTTTCACGGTATTCTCCTCCTAGAGAATTTGTTGGGTGAATTGACGATGAGCGGAATTTCGATCATTGTTATCCTGGCAGCCACCTCCTCTTTGAACAAAACCTTTTTTAGATAACAGTATTATACAGCAAAAAACACCCTGCCAAAAACTAATTTAGGCTCTTTGGGATTTTCTGTGATTCGTACACGGATTGCACGGATTTCACCCTGGCCTAGCCCGCCAGGGCAGGCGGAATCACACGGAGAAAACTTTAAAAAATCCGTGCTTTTTCCGTGTTGTCCGTGAAATCCGTGTCCAAACGGTTTTTAATCACGGCGATTCCCAATGAGCCCTAATTTAAAACTCAGCGAAGACGGCTCCCACGCAGTCGAATTGCCGGGCATGGGAGCCCGACCAACCTTTTTTGAGATAGTTTCTAAACCGGCATTGGTAGGCTAGAACCACTGATTTGGACCCGCTTGGGATATTCAGGCCAAACTCCGGCGATCTTTGCGCCGCATTGCGGGCAAGCCCCTTGCGCGGTGAGGTGATATGCGCCGATCACATAACCCATGCGCTGGATGAGCGGCATGTTGCAGTTAGGGCAGCGCGTATGCTCGTAATCCTCCACCCGGCCGGGGATATTACCAGCATACACGTAGCGCAGACCGGCCTCACGCCCAATATCCGCTGCCCGCAGCAAAGTGCGGGATGGGGTATTATCCGCAGCGGTCATTTTGTAATCTTGATGAAAAGCGGTCACATGCCAGGGAATATCTGCCGAAACCCCGGCCAAAAAGCGCGCCGCTTCCCATAGCTCCTCGTTGCTGTCGTTGAAACCCGGCACGACCAGCGTCACCGCTTCCACCCACAGTCCCAATGCCCGCGCCCGCTGGATGGTGTCCAGCACATTTTTCAATACTCCGCCCAGCCGCTGGTAATTCTTGTCCTGCATGGATTTCAAATCCACTTTAAAGCCCGCCAAGTAAGGGCGTAAGTAATCCAGCACTTCCGGCGTAGCATAGCCGTTGGAAACATAGACACATTTTATATCCATCTGCACAGCCAGCTTGAAGATGGCTACAGCCCACTCACTGGTGATAAGCGGTTCATTATAGGATGAAGCAATTACTTCAACTCCCAAGCGGCGTCCATAAGCCACGATTTGCTGCGGTGATAGTTTGCGCACAAAGTAAGCCGATTCTTCGGCCAGCGGATCGCGCAGCGCCTGTGAGCTTAACCAGTTCTGGCAGTAATCACAATGGAAATTGCAGCCTAACATGCCAAAGGTCAACGCGGTTGAGCCAGGTAGGAAATGGTAGAAGGGCTTTTTCTCGATTGGATCTGCTTGCAGACCGGCAACATACCCCCACGGGGTGCGCAGCTCGCCCTGCTGGTTGAAACGCACCTGGCAAATCCCGCGCCGACCCTCGCGCAATAGGCAACGGTGCGCGCAGGCAGTACAGCGCAGCGCACCGTCTGCCTGCCTCTCGTAGAGTTCCCCCGCTATCGTCAACTCATCCAATATCTCCATCAATGCCATCGTCGCCACCTATATACATAGCGCGGCCTCCAGCCGCAACCAAATATGTAACGCGACATTCATGTCGCAATACGGGATTTGCAAACCGCGCAAATGTTAGCGATAATACTATAATACACCAACTATGATAACCCTTGCAATACAAGCGGGAGGCGAATCGCGCCGCATAGGACAAGACAAAGCCCTCATGCCCTTCTTAGGTCGTCCTCTCATTTTGCAGGTGATCGAACGCCTCAGCGCCTTCGCCGACGAGATCATTATAACCACCAATCATCCGGCGGACTATGCCTTCCTGGGCTTGCCGCTCTTCGCGGACCTCTGGCCGGGTCGCGGCGCCCTGGGCGGACTCTACACTGCGCTCGCCTCTGCCAGCCACACGCTCGTGGCCGTGGCGGCCTGCGACATGCCCTTCGCCAGCCGCGCCCTCTTCGAATATGAACGTGACCTGCTGGTCGAATCGGACGCAGACGTGGTCATCCCCTCTACAGCCGAGGGCTTGGAGCCGCTGCACGCCGTTTATCGCCGCGCGACGTGCCTGCCGGCCATCCTCTCTGCATTGGATAAAGGCGCTTGGAAACTTATCGCCTGGTTCCCGCAATTGCAGGTGCGCACGCTCACGCCCGCAGAAACCGCGCACTACGACCCGCACGGCCTGGTTTTCTGGAATCTCAATACGCCCGAAGAATTTCAGCAAGCAGAAGCGATGTCAAGGGCGGGGTGACTGGAATGGAATTCATCCAGTCTCAAGGGCTGCCTTCATCTGCTCCAACGCCTGCATCAGCGTGGCTCGCGGACAACCGAAGTTCAGCCGCACGAAGCCCTCGCCGCCGGGGCCGAACAATGCGCCATTGTTCAAAGCCACTTTGGCGTTTTTCAGGAAAAACTCATACGGTGAGATGCTCATCTTACCGCTTTTCAGCAGGTCATTGCAATCCAGCCAGGCCAGGTAGGTAGCCTCCGGTATGGTGGTGCGGATGCCGGGCAGGTTCTTCTTCACGAAGTCCACCAGCACGTCGCGGTTGGCGCTAAGGTACAGGAGCAAGGCAGCCAGCCACTCGTCGCACTCGCCGGAAAAGGCGGCCTGCGCGGCTGCCATCCCCAGGCTGTTGAGGTGCAGTGTCAGGCGCTCGGTCTCTTTTTTATAGCGTTGGCGCAGATCGGCATCTGGGATAATGGCAAATGCGCAATACAGCCCGGCCACGTTGAAGGTCTTGCTGGGGGCGATCAATGTGATGGTGCGCGCCGCGATCTCTGCCGAAAGCGTAGCCATTGGAATGTGCTGCGCTCCATCCAGTAACAGTTCGCTGTGGATCTCGTCCGAGCAGATGAAGATGTCGTTCTTCAGGCAGATCTCGGCCATGCGAGTCAACTGGTCGTGGTCATAAATCTGCCCGGTCGGGTTGTGCGGCTGGCAAAGCAGGAACATGCGCGTGCGCGCCCCGCCGGAATTCAGCGCCGCTTCGAAGGAATCGAAGTCAACATCGTAATGCAAAGTATGTCCATGCTCGTTCTGCGTGTCCACGACGGGGTACTGCGTCAGCGGGGCAAATTGGCGCACCAACCCCACATTCTCATGCACGCCCAGAAAGGGAGGATAGACCGGCGGCTGGATCAGAATGCCGTCACCCGGCTGGCAGGTCACCCGCGCCGCCAGGTTAACGCCGGTGATAACGCCCGGTGTGAGGACGATCATTTCCGGCGTCACCTGCCAGCCATATTGTCTTTTCATGCGCTCGGCGACCACTTCACGCAAGTGCAAGGTTGAATGCTCGTAGCCGAAGATACCGTGTTCTACTCTGGCGCGCAAAGCCTCAAGTACCGGCTGAGGGGCAGGGAAGTCCATGTCCGCCACCCACAGCGGCAGAACGTCAGCGGGGTAGAACTCCCATTTGATGGCATTGGTATCGCGCCGTTCGATCAGTCGGTCAAAGTTGTAGGGCATGTGTTTATTTCCCGCTATGGGTTTAGCCAGACGAAGGTGGAAACAATAGCCGCGAAAACGTCTGACTCGGCAGCCACATCAAACAACGGCGGCGGTGTGGAGTATACGCCCGGGTTCGTGGAATGCAGGACGAAGCTTAGGCTGACACAGGCGTTCCCCTTGACGGTGGAGTAGGCTGTCCATATATGGATCTGCCCGGCGCCGGCATCTGCTCCGCTTTCAATCACCCAAGCCAGTCCGTTGATAGTCGCCTGCTGTGATTGGAAGGAGCCGGGTGGATATCCCTGAGCCAGCGGGCTTGAGCAAGGAAAAACATTTTCCGCCACGTTCACCTCCATATACTTTTCCACCAGATTCGTGCCAGGCGCGAAAGGCAGGTCATTGATGCGCGCAGATCCGTTTTCCTGGTTGGCTACCTGCCCTTGCTGGGGATACCGGAATGTGAAACCGTTTTTCTGATCCGTGTACGTTTGCCAGTTGGCTGGAACGGATGCCGTCGGTGTGGGAGTGGGTTGCTGCGTAGTAGGCGTATAGAGAGGCGATGTCGCAGTTGGAGACCCGGTCATCGACGCCGGCGTGACCATAGGCGCGGGGGTGGGCAGGTTACATCCCGCCAGCCCGAAGGCCAGGGATAATACAATTACAATTTTGAAACAGGATCGCATGACTACCTCCTCATTACGTACTGGGTGACAGTCACTTGCGAAGTGGTTGTCACCTTTGGCTTCGATTCTAATTTCAAGCCGCCATTTCTTCCAAAATATTGGCCAGCTTCTCCGCCAGCATGGAACGGCTGAAGTGCGCTTCAACATAGCGCCGTCCCTTCATGCCTATCCTTCGACTTCGCTCGGGGTTTTCTGCCAGAGCGCGCAATACCTTTGCCAGCGCCGACGGGTCGCCCGGTTTGGCAAACAATCCACACTCCGCTGCCTCGACTACCTCGCGGATGACGCCGTCAATCGCCAGCACCACCGGTCTCCCCGCTGCCATGTAATCGAAGACCTTGTTGGGGTAAGTGGTCTTGTATTCTTCCAGCGGCTTGAGGATGGCAATACAGGCGTCCGCGCTGGCCAGCGCGGCTGCCATTTCATTCTTTGGCACGGGCGGCAGAAAAGTCACGTTGCTCAACCCCATCCCGGCGGCCTGCGCCTGTAATTTCGCCTTTTCCTTTCCATCTCCTAAAAACAAAATTTGAACTGCCGGCGCATCCGCCAGCAGCAAGCTGGCGGACTCCAAAACAACGCCCAAATCGTTGGAGATGCCGTGTGCGCCGGCATACAAGGCCACGAACTTATTTTCGAGCTGATGCGCTGCCCGGAACGCCGCGCCGTCATCGGCCGGGTCGAACATTTCCGGGTCCGCGCCGTTCGGCACAAGTTCGACGCGCCGCGCCCCGCGACCGGTCACATGGGTGATGAACCCCGGGCTGTTGACCATCACCCGGTCGGCGTGGCGGTACAGGAATCGCTCCAGCCATTCCGAGAGCTGGATGAGCAGCGGGTTCTTCAGCACGCCCACCGCGATGGCAAAAGTCGGCCAAAGGTCGCGCACTTCAAAGAGGAATGGCACGCGCTTGAGCCGCGCCAGCAGCCAGGCGGTCATGCCTTGGAAGATGGGCGGCGAAGTGCCCCAGACCACGTCCACGTTTTTTACGCCCAGCCCAGCCAGGAACGAAGAAAGCATAAATGAAAAAAAGGCGAAGACGCGGTGGACGAAGGATTTATGCAGAGCCGAGTATGTATACGCGTGTAGAATGGCGGCGCCTGCCCCGGCCCCTTTTCCCAAATCACCTCGAACAGGGGGCAGGGGAGCAGGGTCGAGGGGTGTTGCCGCGCCGGTGAGATAACTGATGGAGCTGGTAATCACAGTGACGCGCTGCCCGCGCCCGGCCAGATGGCGCGCCAATTCGTGGTGACGCGTCCCGCCGGGTTCGTCGAGGGAGGCGAAGGCCTGATGGATGAGGAGGATGTGCATAGGAACAGTAATCAGTAACCAGTAATCAGTTATCAGTAGGGAAGGCAAACTCGCTCGTGAATTTTACCGTTTCATCTGAGGTGGTATCAACCGCAAAAGAGAGTGCGGGAATTTTAACACCATAAGTTGGTGAGACCCAACCCATGATCGGAGAAATTGAGCCTTGGCCATAAATCAATTCGCCCGCGTGCACAAGCCCAACTCGCGAAAACGATGGATTAGCCTCAATGCGCAAAATCACCCAACCATAGGGAGATTTCAGACGAATCTCGAATCTCGATTCTCTATTCTCCACCTCCCATTCCCAATCTGGCAGCAGCCAGTGCAATCGGAAAATCAGTGGTTTGCGGATTCGGCGCAACGTTAACAACTCATCTTCGACTTGCCAGCGTTCATCGGCATACACCGTGACCGTCCGTTCGTGACGCACGCCCTGCCGCAGGTAGCTATTATGCTTTGCGGAAGCACGTTGCAAGATGGTTTCGTCCGTTTCCAGGTGGGTTTTTCGATAGGCATCGGCCCAATCCAAATAAAGAAAACGACCGGCACGCGTCATCTGGTCGCGGCCATTTACGCTAACGGTGTTATGCACCAATGTAGTGGTCAGGGCGTTATCCCACGGGGCGGCGGCGTTGTAGAGATACGTGCCGGCATCCTGGGCGATGTTCAGCCCGCGCCACCACAAATCGAGATGCAGTTGGTCAGCGTGGGATGGACGGGAGGTGAATTGCGCTGTCCGAAGGTATGCCCACGATTTTTTTGCATACAAGTGATCGCCGAGGTAGCTTTCCGTTTTGAAGTACTTCTTGCTGGCCAGCGGAATGTCAAACCACAGACACATCTCATCCCAGGGCCCGCGCGGCAGTTCGTAGTCAAGGAACGCACGCGCCGCCGCCTGCAAAACGGGACGGAAGTCGTCGAACGGGCAAACCGTCAAGGGGAAGATGTAAGCCCCGTCATTGGCGCCCAGGATCGGGGTGCGGCCGGAAACTGGGTCAAGCAGAGCCAGGAGCCAGTGTGTAGCCGCAGCGAGGCGCTCAAGCGTCTTGCGCGGAAATCCTTTGTGCAACTTCGTGACCCTAGCCAAAATGTCATTGCGAGCGACCGCAGGAAGCGACAGCGTACCCGCAGGGTAAGCAATCTCATTATTGCTGGTTACTGGAGATTGCTTCGTCGCTTCGCTCCTCGCAATGACATTTATCCATAAAGCCACTTGCAGCATCAGCCGGTGATAATTCGTGCTGTGCTGCGTGTATTCGCCATAGCCATCTATCTGATGCTGGAAGCCCCAATTGAGCCACTTCCAGCCGAGTTTGCGCCATTTCTCGGCCTGCAGATGCTCCGCCAGCGCCAGCCCGGCTGTGAAGAGACCGGCGGCCTCGGTCAGCAAATGGTTGTTCTGCTGTGAGCGGGCATAGACCAGTGTGGGCGGAATGCGGGCGGCGTGCTGCGCCACTGCCTTCGCCAACCGCTGCATCCGCTCCGGCGTGGAATGAGACGAGGCGGCAAAAACCTGCGCGGCCCAGACGAAAGCCATCAGCCGCAGCGCCGCTTCCTGCCCCGACATCCAGTTTGGCCCAAGATAAGGCGGATTGGCATCGAGGAAGGTTTCGGTGAAATGCCAGAAGGCTTCGGCGTATTTTTCATCACCGCTGAGGTAATAGGCACGGCCAAGTGTAAAGGCCGAGCCGAAGCGGGAGGGTTCCCAGATGAATTTGATGTCAGAGATTGGAGAATAGAGATTAGAGAATAGTGAGGGGGTGGTTTCGTAGGCAGTCCAATGTTCGAGCGGAGCGTCGAAAGTCAGCTGCAAGTCAACCGGTTCGCCGCCGAAGAGACGGGCTTTGCCGGCCGCGATTTCATTGGCTTCTGCCAGCAATTTTTCTTTGCCATCTTTCCCCAAAACCTTTAGAAGTTCATCCCGACTCGGAAGATTGAACAAATCTCGAATCTCGAATCTCGAATCGCTTATCTCTATTCTCTGTTCTCTATTCTCTACTCTCTTATAATGTCCTGTTCGCAACCCCACTCGATACAACCCATACAACGCCAGCGGTTCGAGTCCCAACTGGCGCAGGGCTTTGAAGCCAATGACAAGGCGGTTCAGGCTAGGCATACGTTTTAATAAACTGCTCAATGACTGGTTTGATCGGCGGGCTGATATTTTTGGGAATATCTGCCGCCGCGAAGTCACGCCATTCGGTGTGCTCGCCATTAAGCCGAACTGTGCCGCTTACATCTTTCGCCAGGTAAACGATGGTGACGTTGTAGACTTCATCACCGTTAGTACCTTACAAGTGAAATCCTTGTTTTTTGTGCAAGAATTTTTACCACAAAGGGCACGAAGGAACACGAAGGTTTTCTAGGTCTTCCTTTGTGCAACTTCGTGGACTTCGTGGTTGAATCCTTTTTGGTTCCGGCTTGTCCGGGTTAGGGTAACGGTAGAACAGTTGCGGGCCGGAGAAGACGCCGAAGAGCGTCATCTTGCCAAGTTCCAGTTCCGTCTCTTAGCGGACCTCGCGCCGGGCCGCCGTCTCGACGACTTCGTCCGCCGCAAACGTGGCCTTTGTTTCATCAACGCGTTCATTTGGCAACCTGAGTCAAATGCCCTTCCTCATCAGCTTGGAGAACGATGAGTTCGGGCATGGGAAAGTGACGGGAATTGGTGGTGACCAGGGCCAGGTTATTTTGCAAGGCAGAGGCAGCAATGATGGCATCCGCGTCGCCCAGATTCGCGCCGCGGGCGCGCCATGAGCGGATGAGTTCCCCGGCCTGGTCGGCGATTTCACCTGTCACGGCAATCGTTTCGAGAGAGTTGAGCAGGGCGAATGTCCCCCGGCGTTCCGGTTCGCGCAACCCGCGCACGATTTCCAGACGGGTCATCGCGGAAATATTGACTCGAGCCTTATCTGTCAGATGCTTTACTAACTCTGGGTAGCCGGAATAATTGCGGAGATGGCGGATCAAAATCCCTGAATCAAGAATATAGTCACTCATGCCTTCCCCATTCTTCAGACCAGTCGCGCGTGCCCAGTTTGCGCTGTTCTTCGATCCAGCGATCTATCTCTTCGCCTGTCATCATATCGGGATGGTTTTCGTCTGTCCAGGCTCCTGCAGATGCCTCCAATGCCTCCTTCAACTTCCGGCGGCGGAGTTCGCGCGCCAGCACTTCCTCCACGAAGCGCGTGCGTTCGCGAGGGGGAATGACGCGGCGCAGTTCGTCTGCCAGCGGCTTGGTGAGGTACAGGTTCAGGCGTTCCCGGATTTCAGGCATGGCACCATCCTTTTGCACTATAAGTTTGCACCATGATTATACACCAACCTGCCTCCCCTGACGTAACGACACCATTGCCGCAAACGTCGCCTTCGTCACGCCAATCAACTGCTCGTAGGGGATGGGCGGCTCGCCGCCCTCACGGATGGCTTTCACAAACGCCTGCCATTCGCCAAAGTGACCTTTATCTTGCCGGAATGCAGATTTCACTATTTTACGCCGCTCATCGCGGATCATTTCCAGCGTGCGGAAATCGTCCAGCACAGCCACGCGGCCGCCGCAGAAGACCTCGACGCGCTCCTTGGGGAAGGATTTGTCGCCGTTGGCGAGATAGTCCACCACGCCGATGGCGCCATCCGCGAAGGTGAAGGTCATCGAGAGGTTGTCTTCACAGTATTTGCCAGAATCAGGCAGGCCATGCGTAGTGACAGACACTGGTGCTTGTCCGACCAGGAAGGTCAGGAAATCAATGAAATGGCAGCCCTCGCCGATGATACGTCCGCCGCCGATTCCGGGGTCGTGAGTCCAATGGTTTAAGGGGATATATCCGGCATTGACGCGGTAGTGTGCATAGAGCGGCTCAGTTCGAGAAACGAGAAATGAGTAAAGAGTTTGGGCGAGAGGGGCGAAGCGGCGGTTGAAACCGACTGTGATGAGTGATGAGTGATGAGTGACCAGGGATTCTGAGACTTTGTTGAGTTGCTCTGGCGTGATGGCTAAAGGTTTTTCGACGAAGATGTGTTTGCCAGCCTGCAATGCCTTGATGACCAAATCCGCATGAGAATCGTGGCGCGTCAAAATGGCGACGGTGTTGATGTTGGTGTCGTTTAGAATTTCATCGTCGCTGGAAGTGGCATAAGCAAAGCCGAATTTTTTGGCAGCGTGCTGTGCGTGCAAGCCGCCGGCGGATGCAATTCCAACGAGTTCAATATCCTTGTTTTTCTGGATGGTAGGTAAAAGTGTCGCATTGGCGAAAAGACCAGCGCCGATCACACCGAGCGTTACCACGTTTGCACGTTTGAACGTTTGAACGTTGAACGTGACAACGTTTGAACGTGTCAACGTGCCAACGGCATCGGAATAAGTCAAAACGACGCCAAGAAACGGCTCTTTTCTCTTCTCTGTGATGATTTCATACGCTTCCGGCGCTTGTTCAATGGGGAAGCGATGTGAAATCAAAGGCGCAATTTGCAATTTGCCATTTGCAATTAATTCGACAATTGCTTCGAGGTTGCGCCCTTCCGTCCAGCGGACGTAGCCGAGGGGGTAATCTTTACCGTATTCTTCATAGGCCGGATCGTAGCGTCCGGGACCATAGGACCGCGAGTTGATGAAACTGAGTTCTTTTTCGTAGTAGATCTTGCGGGGAATGTTCAGTCCCACTGCGCCGGTGGCGACGATGCGGGCGCGGTCGCGGGCAATGGCTCCGGCCAGTTCGACCGGATCGGCGGAGGGGGTGTCGGCGCAGATGAGCACCGCGTCGGCGCCGCGGTTGGCGGTAAAGGCTTGAGCGGCGTCCACGGCCTGATCGCGCAGGCAGGCTTGAATTCCGAATTGTGCCGCCAGCGCGACGCGCGCCGGGTTGATGTCAATGCCGAAGACGCGGCATCCGGCTGCTGCAGCGATCTGAACCGTCAATAATCCCAGCAGACCCAGGCCAATAACCGCCACGTGCTCGACTACTTGGGCTTCGGCCAGACGAAAGCCATGCAGCGCTATCGCGCCGAGGGTGGTGAAGACGGCGGATTCGAAATCAACGCTATCGGGAAGCGGGGCGAGCAGGTTGCGCGGCACGACGACATATTCGGCGTGGACGGCATAGCCGCCGCCGGCGCAGGCCACGCGCTGGCCGACTTTGAAGCCTTCCATGCCCTCGCCGAGCGCAATGATGACGCCAGCCGAAGAATAACCGAGCGCCATCGGTTGGTCGAGACGATTGAAGGCAGCTTCGACCGTTGTCAGCAGCCCCTCACGCCGGGCTTTATCCAGCACCTGCTTGAGCAGGTCAGGGCGCGCGCGGGCCTTGCCGACCAGCGATTTTTCTGCAAATTCGACCACCATGCGTTCGGTGCCGGCCGAGACGAGCGAGGCAGCAGTTTTGATGAGCGCCATCCCAGGGCGAGGGATGGGGACAGGGACATCCTCGACAGTGGTTTTGCCAGTTTTCATATTCTGGAGAACTTGTTTCATTTTTTGTCCTTGATTATGGTCGAATAGAGTATACCGCAGTCCACCAAATCCACCGGTCTTGCTTTAATCGTCTTTTTTCTCCACCTCCACCCACATCTGTTCCCCATCTGTCGTGACTCGGATCCAGCCATACCGGTCGGTGCGCAGGAGGGTGAAGCCCTGCGCGGCGTCCAACACGGCCTGGGCGGGCAGGCCATGCGGGTCGCCGGCCGCGACGCTTAATATCACCACTTGCGGTTGCAAGTTGGCAATCCATTCGGGCGGGTTTACGGGGGTGTAACCCGAATCGGCCAACAACAGGACGGTCAGCGGGCCGATGGACTGGCCGTTGTTTAGTTCTGCGAATGTATCGAAGTTCATGCCGATGGGCAGCAGGGCGCGGAAGCCTTTCCATTCCACCAGCAGAACCGCGCCACGCGGACCGGTTGCCAGGACGGTCAGACGAGCGCCCTGGCCCAGGTCGAGGCCGCTGCCGGGGACGGCGCGTGTCAGGGTGAAGGACTGGTTGGCCAGCCACTTGTCCAACTGGCGTGCGGAATAGGACGATTCGACCATTCCGGCCCACAACACGGCCCGGGGTGGGAAGCGTTCCAGCGTGCGCGGCAGCGCGCCAACCTGATCCTCCTGCGTGGAGGCGATGACGAGGTAGTCCAGCTTGCGGTCAAAGGGCGAGAGGCGCCGGCCGAGGGCGTCCGAAAGGCGCGCCGGGCTGGGGCCGCCATTGACCAGCACGCAGCGGCCGGTCGGAGTTTGGATAAGCACCGCGTCGGCGGAGCCTACGTCCAGAAAGGTCAGGCGTAGGCGGCCATCCGGGGCGGCGAAGATCGCCCGCCAAGTCAGGAAGGTGATCAGCGCCAGGGTGGAGAGGCTGGCGGCGGGCGTCAGGGTGGCGCGCAATGTCGCTTTAACGCGCCCCCGGGCAAAGGTTAAGGAAAGCAGCACCGCGTAGAACAGGATCACGAACAGGAGCGAGAAGTCGCCCAGGATCAGCACGCCATGCGGGAGGCGGTCAAACAGTTCCACAATACGAATAGTATAGGCCGGAAAAGGCCAGGCCAGCCAGGCGGCCAGTTGTCCGAGCGGCAGGTAGACCAGGCCGAGCAACAGGGCCAGGCCGCCGAGCAGCATCACGGCCGGCTGGGCTGGCAGGATGAATGGGTTGGCGATCAACGCCACCAGCGAGATACGCCCGAAGTGGTAGGCCATGATCGGCAGGGTGGTCAACTGGGCGGCCAGGGTGAAGAATACGAATTCAGAGAGGGGTTGGCCAATTTTTTGAGCAATCTCAAGGGATGAGAAACGCGAAATGAGTTTGACGGCTAGCTGTGAAAACGGTTCGGCATATAAAATGAGGCCGAGGGTGGCAGCGAAGGAGAGCTGAAAGCCGATATCCCAGAGCGTGTGCGGGTTGATGACCGACATCAGCGCGGCGACGAAAGCCAGCGTGTTGAGGCCGTCCTGGCGGCGGCCAACCTGCCGGGCGAAAAGCGCCAGCCCGCCCATGAAAGCGGCGCGCACCACGGCCGCATCCGCCCCGACCAGGATGGTATAAACAGCAATGCCAATGACAGCCGCCAGCGCGCCGCGCCGCGTCCCGAGCAGGCGGTTGAAGACGGCCACGAACAGGGCGGCGATGATGGTGATATTGAAACCGGAGATGGCAATGATGTGGGCGGTGCCAGTATTTTTGAAAGCCTGCTGGAGGTCGGGCGGCAGGCCGGTTTCCACGCCCAGCAGGATACCGGCCAGGAGCGATGCCTCCGGGTCGGGGAAGATATGGTAAATAACCGCCAGGGAGCGTTCTTTCAGGGTGTAGATGGCGGCTGCGATGGGATTGCCGCCGCGGAAGGGCAACCGGGTCGCCTCGGCGGAGGGCATGTAGGCATGGATGCCCTGACGCGCCAAATAATCGCGATATGAGAAATCCTCGTTCTCGGGCGGGGTTTTCAACCGCCCACGCAGACGGATCACGTCGCCGTAGTGGAAGGTCTGGCCGGGCAGGATGCGCGCCAGTATCAGGCCGTGGACGGGCAGGGACTGGTCGCCGGTATCCACGCTCTGGACGCGGAGACGCAGGTTGGTGTAGGTATCACGTACATCGGGCAGCTCGGTCAACACACCGGTGACCAGCAGGTCATATTGGCGGTCGTTGTACCAGGCGATGGAGTCTGGCGTGATCTTGGGCTGGGCGGACTGGTAACGCGCCGCGCCGAGGAAACAAGTGATGAGTGATAAAGTGATGAGAAATAAGTTTGAAGGCGGAAGGTTGGAAAGTTGAAGGGACTGCCCTGCCTGCGCCAGTGCCGCAGGCACAGGTGAGCCTGCCGAAGGGTTCAGACGGGGGAGGAGAAGGCGGACAAGGACAGCCAGCGCCAATGCAACACCCGCCAGAATGAGCCAGATGCTGGATGAAAGTTGGACCTGTTTGGCCAGCAGGATGCCAACCAGGAAGGCAAAAGAGAGCCACAGCAGAGGTAGTCGCGTGGTCAGGTTGGTCGGGTGGTTGGGTAGGCGCGTGGTCGCGTCGTCGCTGGGTGATTTGGTGGCTGGGTCGTTGGATGGTTGCATGGGGCGGCCCCTTTGGAATGATTGTACAGTTTCCGGCAGGGGAAAGCAAGGGATTATTTGCGAATAGGGGGTCGGGCTCCCATGCCCGGCGGCGTGGGAGCCGCCTCTGCGGCCTGATCTAAACAGTATTGCGTTTAGATGTGGTGCTACCTGGCTGAAAAGTCAGGCTTATAATCAGTCTAAACTTGTAAGGAGCGAACATGAAAAAACTTTCCCCGCAAGCCGGCATCGGCACACTGGTGACGCACCTGGGCGAGTTCGAGAACCCGGGCGGTGCGCATGTCATGCCGATTTACGAGACCTCCGCCTTCATTTTTCCCGACGTTGCCACTGGCCAGGCCATTTTTCAAGATAACACAAAGGGTTACTATTACACGCGCATCGGCAATCCCAATACCCGGCATCTGGCGCGCAAAATCGCCGCGCTGGAGGGATTGGACTTACTTCGGGCAAATCCAGACTCTGAACTGGAATCTCTTGTCGCCGGAGAGATGTTCACCTCCGGCATGGCGGCGGTTACGGCCGGACTCCTGGCCTGCCTCCGTTATGGCGATACGGTCATTGCCCAGGATTCGCTCTACAGCGGGACATTCGTCTTCCTGAAGGAGCTGGCCCCGCGCCTGGGAATAAATGTCGTCTGGGTGCATGATTATTCGGCGCAAGGCTGGCAGGCGGCGTTCACACAAAATCCAAATGCAAAACTGGCCTATACCGAGACGCCCGCCAATCCGATGATGGACATAGTGGATTTGGCCGCTGTCGCCGAAATCGCCCACCGTCACGGCGCCTGGTTGATGGTGGATAACACCTTCGCCACACTTTACTGCCAGCGCCCGCTGAGCCTCGGCGCAGACGCGGTTGTCCACTCGACCACCAAATATTTATGCGGACATGGCACCATCATCGGCGGCGCGCTGATCAGTTCGCACCCGGAGTTTGTCAGGAAAGAGATCCACGCCACCCTGACCACCCTGGGCGGCTCGCCCAGTCCTTTCGATTGCTGGTTGACCAACCTGGGCCTCAAGACTTTTGAATTGCGCATGGCGCGCCATTGTGAAAACGCCCTGGCTGTGGCGCGTTACCTTGAAAAACACCCCAAGGTGGCGCGGGTCTATTCTCCCGGCCTCGAGGCGCATCCCGGACACGAAATCGCCAAAAAGCAAATGAGCGGATTCGGCGGGATGCTGTCCTTCGAACTCAAGGGCGGCTATGATGCCGGAGCAGCTTTGATGGAGCATGTCCGGGTTGCTACGCTGGCCGTCTCGCTCGGCAATGTGGATACGCTCATCCAGCATCCGGCCAGCATGACCCACCACAACGTCCCGCCCGAGGAGCGGCGCAAGGTCGGCATCACAGATGGGTTGGTGCGGTTCTCGGTTGGCATCGAGAACGTGGAGGACATTATTGCCGACCTCGAACAGGCGCTGAGTCATTGACATTTCGCGCAAGCGCGCATACAATAATCTACGAAGGTCACGAAGAAACACAAAAAAAACGTAACTATTCAGGCCTGTCATGCTGAGGAGCGTTTTTCCCTGGCACCGACCGCCAGGACGGTGTGCGACGAAGCATCCCCCACGCTGGAGGGGACTCTTCGCTCCGCTCAGAGTGACAAATCGGTGTACTCAGCGCTGGCTGAATAGTTACAAAAAAACTTTGTGCCTGTGTGTATAAAAAAAAGGTACATGTTTAGCGTCTTCAACACACTCAGTTAGCAGATTAGAGGTGTTACGC
>DYHT01000003.1 GCA_020723995.1 Chloroflexus sp. | reverse complement strand
TGCGCCGTCGCCACAAGGCAGCAGCGCCAACTTAATGTGACATTGTCAAACTATTCACTATTCACTATTCACTATTCTCTACTCTCTACTCTCTACTCTCTACTCTCTACTCTCTACTCTCTATGCTTACCGAACGTACCGATCTCCGCAATATCGCCATCATCGCGCATGTAGACCATGGTAAAACCACACTTGTAGACGGCCTCTTGCGTCAGGCGCACACCTTCCGCGATAACCAGCAGGTGATGGAACGCGTCATGGATTCCAACGACCTGGAACGCGAGCGCGGCATCACCATCCTGGCTAAAAATACGGCCATCTCCATCTTCGATTCCGTGACTCAGCAAAAGGTCAAAATCAATATCGTGGATACCCCCGGCCACGCCGACTTCGGTGGTGAGGTTGAGCGCGTCATGAACATGGTGGACGGCGTGCTACTGCTGGTGGACGCCGCCGAAGGCCCAATGCCGCAAACCCGCTTTGTGCTTAAAAAAGCCCTCGAAATGGGTCACAAGGCTGTGGTGGTCATCAACAAAGTGGACCGCAAGGACGCTGAACCCAGCCGCGTCCTCAACCAGACCTTTGACCTATTCATTGAGCTTGGGGCGACGGACGAACAAGCCGATTTCCCCGTGATTTATGCCCAAGCCACCAGCGCCCAGGCCGGTTTTACCCCGCACCTTGGGCCGGACCTCCAACCGCTCTTCCAGACCATTTTGCGCCACATCCCCACCCCTAAAGTGGACGCAGACGCGCCGCTGCAAATTCTCGTCACCACCCTGGGCTATGATGACTACCGCGGCGTCACCGCCGTGGGCCGCATCCATGCCGGCAAGATCGAGGTCGGCCAGCCTCTGGCGCGCTTGAAACTGGACGGCCAGAACCTGCCGGAGCGCGCCAGTTACCTGTACGTACATCAAGGTTTGCAAAAAGTGGAAGTGGCTGAAGCCAGCGCGGGCGAGATCATCGCCCTGGCCGGACTGGAAGGCATCGCCATCGGCGAGACGCTGGCTGACCCGGAAAATCCGGTCGCCCTGCCGACCATCCACGTGGAAGAGCCGACCGTGCGCATGACCTTTGGCGTCAACACCTCGCCGTTTTCAGGCCGCGAAGGCAAGTGGAGCACCTCCCGAAAGTTAAGGGAACGCCTGTTCGACGAATTACGTACCAATGTCTCACTGCGCGTGCAGGAAACAGAAACCGCCGACACTTTTCTCGTTTCGGGGCGCGGCGAACTGCACCTGGCCATCCTGATCGAGACCATGCGCCGCGAAGGTTACGAATTCCAGGTCTCGCGCCCGGAAGTCATTTTGCGCCAGGCCGAAGATGGCACCACGCTGGAACCGTTCGAGGCAGTCCACATCGAGACCAGCCCGGATACGGTTGGGGTCGTCGTGGAAATGCTCGGTGGGCGGCGCGGCCAGATGCTGGACATGCAGGATACCGGCGATGGCAACGTCCGGTTGGTGTACCTTGCCCCGACGCGCGGCCTGCTCGGATTCCGCTACCATTTCCTGACTGCCACGCACGGCATGGGCGTGATGCACACTCTGTTCCACGGCTACGAAGAAATGGCCGGGCCGATTGCCGGCCGCAATACCGGTTCGCTGGTCTCTTGGGAGACGGGCGTGACCACCGCTTACGGGTTGAAAAATGCCGAGGAGCGCGGCGCCCTGTTCTACGCTCCGGGCGTGGAAGTGTACGCCGGCATGGTGGTGGGTGAGTACACCCGTCCCAGCGACCTGGCCATCAACATCTGCAAGAAAAAACATCTAACCAACGTGCGCTCCTCGCGCGGCGATATGGAAATCCGTCTGACGCCTTCGCGCCAGATGAGCCTGGACGAAGCCATCGAGTACCTGGCCGACGACGAACTGCTCGAAGTGACGCCGCTTTCCTATCGTATCCGCAAACGGATTCTGGATATGGAAGAACGCGGCAAGCAGTCCAAACGGGCAAAAGAGTTTCTGGAAGAGTGACCTCTCCATGCACAATACGCAGCACCCACTAGGTAAACGCTGGCAAATCGCCTCTCTGCTTAGCCCGCAAGCGAATGAAGCCCTGGCCGCCTTCCCGACCATCCTGCGGCAAATTCTGTTCAATCGCGGCTATGCCTCAGATGCAGAAGCGCGCAGCTTCCTCAAGGCCACCCCTGCCTTTGATGCCTCCCCATGGCAGATGACCGGCATGGCGTCCGCCGTTGAGCGCATTGTGTATGCACTCAACCACGCTGAACCCATTGCCATCTACGGCGACTACGATGTGGATGGCGTCACTGCCACCGCCTTGCTTGTCCAGACTCTGCAAGCCCTCGGCGCGGATGTGCGCGGTTACATCCCCAATCGTTTCGATGAAGGTTACGGGTTGAACCTTGAGGCGCTGGATTCTCTCAAAGAGCAGGGCGTTAAACTCATCATTACCGTGGATTGTGGTATCCGTTCGCCGGATGAAACCGCCCATGCCCGCACCCTCGGCTTGGATCTGATCATCTCCGACCACCACCACCCGGCGCAGGGGGAGCTTCCGCCCGCGTTGGCTGTCATTAATCCCAAGCAGCCCGGCGATAATTATCCCGATAAAGATTTGGCTGGGGTAGGGATTGCTTACAAGATTGCGCAGGCGTTACTTGATGACAGACAACAGACGACAGACGATAGACGGTTGTCTGCGGTCAGTGGTCTGCCGTCAGATTTTCTTGATTCATTGCTTGATCTGGTCGCCCTCGGCACCGTCGCAGACCTGGCCCCGCTGACCGGTGAGAATCGTGTTCTGGTTCGCAATGGAATCCAATCCATGCGCGCCACTCAGCGGCAGGGACTTTTTGCCCTGGCAAATATCGCCGGACTCAGCCTGCCGAAGACGACTGCCACGAATATTGGCTTTATACTCGGCCCGCGCTTGAATGCAGCCGGTCGGTTGGACTCGGCGCTGGCGGCATTTGAATTGTTGACGACCACAGATGTGATGCGCGCCGGTCAACTCGCCCAGCAACTGGATGTTCAAAACCGGGAACGCCAGGGGCTGACGCGGGCTATCCAGGAACATGCCGAAGAGATCGCCCTGAGAGAAGACCCGCATGCTTTGCTGCTCTTTGCCGTGGATGCGGATTTCAACCCTGGCGTCGTCGGGCTGGCTGCCTCGCGTCTGGTGGACTTGTATTATCGCCCCGCCATCGTGGGTCAGATGGGTGATGAATTCACCCGCTGCTCGTGTCGCTCTATCCCCGAATTTCATATCACGGATGCGCTGGATCAATGCACCGACCTGCTTGTTCGCCACGGCGGGCATAAGGCCGCCGCCGGATTCACCGTCCGTAACGAAAATCTGCCTGCTTTGAAGGCGCGCCTGAAAGCCAGCGCGGCTGAAATATTGGGCGCACAGGACCTGCGTCCCACCTTGACTGCCGACGCGGAAATATCCCTCACCGATCTGAGACCCGAATTACTCAATCTTTTGAACTACCTTGAACCGACGGGCTATGGTAATCCTGGCGCGCGGTTCGTTTCGCGGGATGTCAAGGTGAAAAATTCGCGCCCGGTCGGTGCGGATGGTAAACACCTGAAGATAAACTTTGAGGATGAGCGCGGCATCACACATGACGCGATTGGATTCCAACTCGGGTACTTGCAGCCCAATTTGCCGGCGCGGGTGGATATCCTCTATACTTTTGAGGCCAATGAATACAACGGACGTACAACGTTACAATTGAACTTGAAGGATGTGAAGGGAACAGGGGTTCCTGACTAAGGAAGTAACTGTCGAAGGTCTGCTCGGCTTAATCACTCAATCAACGAAGCGATATTTTATCAGCGTCCACACCGCCTCGAAGGCGTCTTTCAGCTTGATCTTCTTCCCCTCTGAATAGTCTCTCGGATTGAATGTAATCGGCACCTCGAAGATGCGTACCTTGCGCTTGAGCATCTTGGCGGTGAATTCCGGTTCGAAGTCAAAGCGGCTGGCGCGCAGTGTGACGCCGTCCAGCACCTCGCGGCGGAAGGCTTTGTAACCGGTTTCCATATCGCTCAGGATGGTGTCGTAGAGCAGATTGGTTGTCAAAGTCAAGAGCTGGTTGGCAAGCATGTGCCAGAACATGGTCACCCGGCGCGGCCCGCCCAGAAAACGCGAGCCGTAAACCACATCCGCTATTCCCTCTTCGATTGGTTTCAGCAGGGCGGGATAGTCGCGCGGGTCATATTCCAGGTCGGCATCCTGGATGAGCAGCACGTCGCCCGTTGCGGAGGAAATGCCTGTGCGCACCGCCGCGCCTTTGCCCTGGTTGCGTTCGCGGAGGACGACCCGGACGCCGTGTTTGCCGTCCAGGGCGGCCAGCAGGTCACGCGTCCCGTCGGTGGAGCCGTCGTCCACGATGATGATTTCATTAGGGAGTCTCGTCTTTTGAACGCGCCGGACGATTTCGTGAATACTACTGGCTTCATTGAAAGCGGGGATGATGACGGATAATTTCATGGCGGGGATTATAAACGAAAAGCGGTGTAATTAAAGTACAGCGTGCTATAATTTGGTGAATTGATCGGAGGGTACTTATGACCGCTATGCCAAATCTCCAACCTGTTCCCCAGGGCGCGCCGTTTCTTCCGCCGCCAAATTCCAGCCTGGAGGATACTGGCCTTTCTCCACTCTGGCTGCAAGACCTTGCGCTAAAGATTTTATATTTTCAAGGTTATCTTTCTGGCTTCAAGATTGCAGAAGAGTTGGCGCTGCCCTTTGCAGGCGTGGCGGATCAGATTTTAGAGACCTTGAAGCGCGAGAAGTCAATCGAGGTGAAATCCTCGCAGATGGGGTTGGGAGAAGGTTCTTACCAATATGCCATCACCGGTGCGGGCATCTTGCGCGCCCGCGAGGCTTTGGAACGCAGCCAGTACGCCGGGCCGGCGCCGGTCCCGATCGCAGTCTACAATGAGGCGATCCGCCGTCAAGGGCGCGGCCGGATGGTTGTCACCAGTCGCTCGATGCGCCAAATCCTGGCCCAATTGGTTTTATCGGAGAATACCTTCCACCAACTGGGGCCGGCCTTGAACTCAGGCAATTCGATCTTCTTGTATGGCCCGCCCGGCAATGGGAAGACCAGTGTGGCCAAGGCTTTTGGGAATCTGGTCTTGAGCCAGGCCATGTACATCCCGTTTGCGCTCTACGTGGATGGGCAGGTGGTGAAATTATATGACTCGGTCAACCATCAACGTGCGCCGGATGAGAATGCCACCCCTGCGGGAACCGGGTCACTGCGCTCGACGACGCGGCGTGACTCGCGCTGGGTCAAAATCCGCCGGCCATTCGTCATCGTCGGCGGCGAGTTGACCCTGGCCGGCCTCGACCTGGTCTTCGATGATGTCAACAAATATTACGAGGCGCCCTTCCAGGTCAAAGCCAACGGCGGCATCCTGCTGATTGACGACTTTGGCCGCCAGCAGGTACGCCCGCGTGACCTGCTCAACCGTTGGATTGTCCCACTGGAAAATCGGGTGGATTATCTGACCCTGCACACCGGGCGAAAGGTGGAAATACCTTTCGATGTATTGGTGGTTTTCTCGACCAACCTTCCGCCGCGTGATCTTGTGGATGAAGCTTTTCTGCGCCGCCTTCGTCACAAAATCGAGATTGGCGACCCTTCATACGAAGAATATCGCGAGATATTCCGGCGCGTGGCAGGCCAAAAAAGCGTCCAGTATAACGATCAGGGCCTGGCCTATCTGCTTCAGGAATGGTATATCAAGCGCGGCCGCAAGCTGCGCGCCTCGCATCCGCGCGACCTGTGTGATCAGATTCTGGATATCGCCCGTTATCTTTCCAGTGAGCCTATCATGAGCCGTGAGTTGATTGATCGGGCGGCGCAATCCTATTTTGTGGAGCTATGATGGTAGCCCGAATTACAGCTACCATGATGTTGGAGAACTGGCCGAAGCCGTTCATTTTCGCTCATCGCGGTTCTTCCGCCCACGCGCCAGAAAACACGCTGGCTGCATTTGAGTTAGCGGTCAAGCAAGGCGCGGACGGGGTCGAGCTGGATGTAAAATTGAGCGCAGATGGCCAGGTGATTGTCATCCACGATCAGACTGTGGATCGCACTACGGATGGCAGCGGCAATGTAACCCAAATGACCTTACCTGCCCTGCTCGAATTGGATGCGGGCCGTTTCTTTTCGGAAAGTTATCGCCGCGAGCGCATACCGACTTTGGATGAAGTTTTCGAGACCTTCGGCAGACGCCTGTTGATCAACGTCGAACTTACCAATTACGCCACGCCCTTTGACGGGCTGGTGCCGAAAGTGGTGGAATTGGTCAGGAAACATGCGCTGGAAAAACGTGTCCTCTTTTCATCATTCTTCCCACACAACCTGAGGCGCGCCCGCCGCCTGATGCCAGAAGTGTCGCGCGGACTTTTAGCCTGGGCCGGCTGGATGGGGGTCTGGTCGCGGACTTGGGGTTGGCGCGGGCCTTACCAGGCGCTGCACCCCTATTTCACGACTGTGAATGAGAGACTCGTACAGCGTGTCCACGCGGCTGGTCGGCGCGCCCATGCCTGGACGGTAAATGACGAGGTTGCAATGCGTCACTTGATCGCGCTTGGCGTGGATGGCATTTTCACAGATGATCCGCTTTTAGCCGGCTGTATCCTGGGGAGAGTCAAATGATCCCTTCAGAATGGTTGGATCAGGCCGCGCTGCGCATCGCCCCTCACGTCCGGCGTACCTTGCTGACCAATGACGCCGGGTTAAATATTTATCTCAAGTGGGAGAATCAGCAGGTTACCGGCTCGTTCAAGCTGCGCGGCGCGTTGAATAAGGTCTTGTCGCTCGAAAAATGGGAGCAGGCGGCCGGCCTGGTGACGGCTTCAGCTGGCAATCACGGACAAGGGCTGGCGCTGGCCGGGAATCTGGTCAACGCGCCGGTGACGATATTTGCCTCCAATCATGCGGTTACAAGCAAGGTTGAAGCCATGCGCGCCCTGGGCGCGGAAGTCAGGCTGGTGGAGGGCGGGTACGAGGCCGCTGAGAGGGCGGCCATTCGCTTTGCTGCCGATAATAAAAAGACTTGGGTTTCAGCCTATAACGACGGGCAAGTTATCGCCGGGCAGGGGACGATTGGATTGGAAATTGCCCAGGATTTACCCCCCCAGGCAGGGATGACCTGGGTCGTGCCGGTGGGTGGGGGCGGCCTATTGGCCGGGATCGGAGCCGTATTAACCCGCTGCAAGGAACGGCCGCGACTGGTTGGTGTGCAAGCAGCCGCCTCCGCTTTTATGCACTCCTTGTTTCATCGCGATACGCAAGAGAATATCCCCGACCTGCCAACGTTGGCGGACGGGCTTGCGGGTGAAATCGAAGCAGATTCCTTGACCATCCCGATGGTGAAACAATTGGCGGATGATATCCTCCTGGTTAGCGAAGAGGAAATCGCCCATGCCATTGCTTTCGCCTGGCATAGGTATCATGAACGCATCGAAGGCTCGGCGGCAGTAGCCCTGGCAGTGCTACTGACCCGAAAAGTCAATCCGCCCGCGCTGGTGGTGCTTTCCGGCGGGAATATCCAGCCGGAAGTACATGCTGAGATCTGTCACCGTTATTCGGAGATCAGATGAGGGCTGAACAGCTTTTATCCCTGGGCCTGTTGGCGGCGCTTGCGCTTTCATTGCTCTCACCGGTACCGGCACGGGCGGGTAAACCTTTGCAAATTGACCTGCCAGCGGCGCGCGCCCAGGCGCTATTGGAGACATTGACTCCGGTGGAGCGCGTCGGCCAGTTATTCCTGGTTACATTTACAGGCACATCCGTGGACGATAAATCGCAGATCTATGATTTGATCGTCCGCCATCACATTGGGGGTGTTGTCTTGCTCGCTGGGAATGATAACTTCGTCGCTGCGCCCGATACGGTCAGTGAAGCCTATCGGATCATTTCACAATTGCAGGCCATCGAATGGCAGGGGTCGCAAGAGCCGTCCACCAGCGCAACCACTAGCGAACAACCGATAAGTGCCTACATTCCGCTGTTTATTGCCACTTCTCAAGAGGGGGATGGTTACCTCAACGACCAGATACTGAATGGGCTGACGCCTTTGCCCAACCTGATGGCTATCGGGGCCACGTGGCAGCCCTCCCTGGCTGAACAGGTGGAGACGGTTGCCGGTAAAGAACTGGCGGCGCTTGGGTTTAATATGTATCTTGGCCCTTCGCTCGACGTGCTGGAATCGCCGGGAGCGTTGGTTGGGGGAGGCTTGGGCGCGCGTGTCTTCGGCGGCGACCCGTATTGGGTTGGTCAAATGGGAAAGGCTTATATCAAGGGTATTCACACCGGCAGCAGCGGGCGTATGCTGGTGGTCGCCAAACACTTCCCTGGCCGCGGCAGCTCGGATCGTCCAACCAACCTGGAAGTAGCCACGATCCGTAAATCGCTCGAACAATTGAAACAAATCGAACTGGCGCCATTTTTTGCCGTGACCGGGAATGCTCCGGATACGCTATCTGCCGCCGATGGATTGTTGGTTTCGCACATTCGTTATCAGGGCTTCCAGGGTAATATTCGCGCCACCACGCGTCCGGTCAGTTTTGACCTGCAAGCGCTTTCACAAATCCTTTCACTGCCGGCATTCGTTTCCTGGCGTGAAAAGGGCGGACTAATGGTCAGCGACGATCTGGGAAGCCAGGCCGTGCGCAGATTCTATGATCCGAGTGGGCAGTCCTTTGCGGCAAGATTGGTGGTTCGGGATGCTTTCCTGGCCGGGAACGATTTACTCTATCTGGGAAACATCCTCTCCAGCGAAACGCAAGATAACTATTCGACCATCATAAGAATCCTGGATTTCTTCGCCCAGAAATATCGCGACGATCCGGCCTTTACCAAGCGAGTGGACGAAGCCGTCGTGCGTATTCTTATGGCCAAGTACCGGATTTATGGCGATTTTAATCCGGCAGTTGTTACGCCTCAAGCGGACGGATTGTATACGCTGGCCACTTCTCAAGCAATTACATTCGAGGTGGCCCGCCAATCTGCGACGTTGATCAGCCCGGATTTGAAGGATTTGGACATCGTTCTGCCTACACCGCCAGATTTGAATGATTACATGCTATTTTTTACCGACACCCGCCCAGGCCGGCAATGCAGCACCTGCCCGGACGAACCGATGTTGGCCAGCGACGCTCTTCAGAATGTCATTTTGCGCCTGTATGGACCACAGGCGGGTGGGCAGGTTGTTCGCAATCACCTGATGTCGTATACATTCGAGGATATGGCCTCTATTTTGGAAGAGGGGAGTGGTAATGCGGCGCTCCTCAGTGATTTGCGTCTTTCAGGCTGGGTTGTGATCAGCTTGTTGGAGGCTGAACCTACCCAATCACAGGCCATTGTTTTGCGCCGTTTCCTTTCCGAACGGCAGGATCTATTGCGGAATAAGCATGTCGTCTTGTTTGCTTTTAATGCGCCCTATTACCTGGACGCGACAGATATTTCCAAAGTAACCGCTTATTACGGTTTGTACAGTAAATCCGCGCCGTTTGTGGAAGTAGCGGCCCGGCTATTATTCCAGGAGCTTACGCCGGCCGGTGTGCTTCCTGTATCTGTGCCTGGTATCGGCTATGACTTGCTCTCCGCCACCGCGCCGGACCCTAAACAGGTGATCCAGCTCTTTCTGGACCTGCCGCTGGGTGCGACCCCGACTGTGGATTCCACCGGCACGCCTGAACCGACGGCCACCCCATCCTTCCGTGTAGGGGATACAGTTTCAGTACGGACGGGTGTCATCCTGGATCATAACCAGCACCCGGTCCCGGATGGCACGGGGGTGCGTTTTTCCCTGATCTTGAGTGGTGAGGGGGGTGTCGTTCAGCAGGTGGAAGCGGCGACTGTGGATGGCGTGGCGCGTGCTACGTTCAGTATTGACCACTCCGGCCTGCTCGAAATCCATGCCACAAGCGAACCAGCCAATACTTCTGTTGTACTGCAATTGGATATTACCAGCAATGGCATCCGCGTGACGGTTGTAGCGCCGACGTCTGTAACCGAGCCAATCACGCCAACAGCCACCCTCGCGCCGACGCCAGAACAAGCCAACCCTTCGGCAATTTCCGCAGGTCGGCCTGGGTTTGGCGGCTGGTTTGCAATGCTATTGTTCTTGGCAGGGCTGGCCTTTTTGGCGCTTTGGCTGGGCGGTAGAATTTTCTCGACACGCTGGGGGGTGCGCTGGGCGTTGTGCGTCTTCATGGGCGGCTTGCTGGCGTATAACTACCTGGCCTTCGATTTGCCCGGTAGCGCTGGTTGGATCAAATTGCATGGCTTGTCAGGGATATTAGGGGTTGTGGTTTTGGGGGCTGCGCTCGGTTTTGCAGGCGGCTGGCTGTGGATGAAAGCTGTCAACGCGCCAGTGAAGCGATCAGGCTGACGAGCAGCAGGCTGGCTGAAATCCAGAGCAGGTTGCGCTCGGGCGTCTTATTAATCAGATGTAGGATTGTATCCTGGGGGCGCGCCAGGCTCTGAGGTCGTTGGGGTATATCTCGATTTCCAACTAGAAACTCGCGCAACATATCTATCGAAGCAGGACGGGCATCGGGGTGGAGTTCCATCGCCCACAGGATGGCGCGTTCAGTCCGCTGGCTGATCGCCGCGTTGATCCCGCGCGGATTCCCCAGGCTTTCGGGATGCAGGAAACGCTGGCGGGCATCCGTGGGCGGCTGATTGGTCAACAAGTGGTATAAGGTGGCGCCGAAGGCATAGATGTCGCTGCGCACGTCGGTATGCAGGCCATCGCCGCCATACTGTTCCAGTGGTGTATACAGGGCTGTGCCGCGTCCCTGGATGATGGTGAGGGTCATCTCGTCGGGGGCCAGTGCTTTGACCAGACCGAAGTCTACTAATTTGAGCAGTCCGTCGGGTGTGATCTTCAAATTGGAGGGTTTGATGTCGCGGTGCACAAGCGGAGGGTCTTGCTTGTGTAAATAGGCCAGTGCATCCGCCAATTGGTTGGCCCAGCCAAGTACTTCCTCTTCGGAAAGGAAGAGGTTATGCTGGCGCGCTTCCAGCATTCGTGTGCGCAGGTCCTTGCCGGGCACGTAGTCCATGACCAGATAATCGCGTGCCCCAATCGAGAAGAAATCCGATACTTTGGGTAAATTGGGGTGATCCAGGCGCGCCAAGAAAGTGGCCTCGCGCAGAAACTGCTCACGCGCCTCTTTCAGGATTTTCGCGGGTACGGTGCGGTCGTGTTCGACTTCCTTCAGCGCACAACGACGACCTTCAAGGCGCAGGTCGTCAGCCAGGTAAATACTGCCCATGCCTCCCTGGCCGATGCGCTCCTGAATGCGATAACGTCCGCGTAATACCTCGCCGGTTTTCAATGCTACAGGCATAACCGGTTCCTATAATCGAGTGTCGGTTGAAAAACGATTAAATTGTGCAGGTGGTTTTATTTCGGCGTTGGATGACCATTGCTGCACACTATCCGATTTCTGCTATATTATAAGCGTCTTTTGACATCCTGATGTATAATCGCTCATTGGGAATCTCCGTGGCAAGGGGGAGAATGTGGCAGCTCCCTATCTTACTATCCAACCACGGCAAATCCCAGAGAACCTGCATCATGCCGTAGGGAAGTGGAGCGGACTATGGAAGGCAATCTGGAAGAATACCCACTCTTGATTGGACAGACGGGCGTGCTAAAAGGTCAACGTTGGCCTTTAAACAAGCCACTGGTGATCGGGCGTGAAGCCACCTGCGAAGTTGTGATCCCCGACCGCCAGGTATCCCGTTTCCACGCCCGCCTCACACCAACACCCGAAGGCGTGATCCTGGAAGACATGGGCAGCAAAAACGGTACATATTGCAATGGGAACCCCATAGCAAATCCGATGGCCTTGAAAGACGGGGACATCGTGCAGATTGCATTAACCGGGCAATTCCTCTTCCTGACATCCGATGCGACCATGCCCTTAGCTGGGTCTGCTGACCGCCCCGGGCGTCTACACCTCGATCTGCGTTCCCGGCGTGTCTGGGTTAACCAGCAGCAGGTAGACCCGCCGCTTTCCGCGCTGCAATTTCATGTCCTGCGTGTATTGTACGAGAGTCAAGGCCAGGTTGTAGACCGGCATGGTTTGATTACGGCAGCCTGGGGCGACGAACAGGCGGTTGGGGTTTCGGACCAGGCGCTGGATGCGCTCATCCGCCGTTTACGTGACCGGCTGGCGGACATTGACCCGCAGTATCCTTACATTGTCACTGTGCGCGGGCATGGCTTGCGGCTGGATAATCCGCCGGTGGAGTGAATGATGAATGTCTCGCACATGGGCGTGTATGAAGTGAAGGGCGTGGTGGTGCGCTTCCGCTGCGACGACCAGCGCGTCCGCATGGCGCACTTTGGGAGAAAAAAAGGTAAAATAAGGACATGAATGCGAAAGTGCCAGCTCGTATCAGGAAACTGATGAAAGAATTGAAGGAAGGTCTTGTCCGTATTTATGGGGACAGGTTGAAGGGCGTCTACTTGTACGGGTCTTATGCGCGCGGGGAGGCGTGGGCCGATTCCGATATCGACGTGATGATCGTGCTAAATAACTATCAGAGTTATGGGAAAGAAATTGACCGTACGGGAGAATTGGTCAGCGAGTTGTCACTGGACTATGGTGTTAGTATTAGCCGTGTGATCATGAAAGAAATGCAATGGAAAGAAAGCGACACGCCATTGCTTCGCAACATTCGCATGGATGGAGTCCCTGCATGAAGGAGTATAGCCGCAAATTATTGGAAAAGGCACTGGATGCCATAGAAGCTGCCGAGATACTGGTGGATATGGGGAAATCAGATATTGGTGCGGGGCGGGCATATTACGCGATGTTCTATGTGGCAGAGGCGTTGTTGAACGAAAAAGGAATGCAATTTGGAAAACACAGCGCAGTCCATGCCGCATTTGGAGAGCATTTTGCAAAGACAAAGGCTCTCGATCCAAAATATCATCGTTGGCTTATAGACTCTTTCGATAAACGGCTTGTCGGGGATTACGGAGTCGAATCAGGAATCGAGAGAGACATTGCCGCGAATATGATCAGTCAAGCTCGCGAATTTCTTGAAGCCGCGCAAGCATATTTGGAAAAGTGAGATGTTTGAAAAATCCGATTTTTACTTCATACTCTTCTTCATACAGAATTTCAGGACAGCCCGGTAGATCGTCTCCAGTTTTTGGATGACCTCGGCTTCCTCCTTGGTGAGGATCTCGCTGGCGCGGCCCTCGGTCTGCGCCAAAACGCCGCCGACGAAGGATGAAAATTCGGGTGTGACATCCTGGGCGCGTTCTTCCAGCATTTTTTGCAAGGCTTTCTCGTCGGCCGCATCGAGCAATTTCTCCAGCAGCTCGTATTCTTTGGGCGGTGCAGATACCTTTTGCAGCACGGCGACGATTTGTTCGAGTTTCTTTAGTTGCGCTTCATCCTTCTTTTGGGTAGCTTCTTGCAAGGCGCGGTCGAGCACTTGAACGAAGATCTCGCTTATTTCGTTCACCCTCGCCAGCGTGGCCTTTTGGATGTCTGGCGCGGCGAGCAGCGCGTTGAGGGTCTCTCCGGCGCGTTTGTATTCTGCTTCCACGCGCTGGTCAATCTGGCGGGTTATATCGAGCAACTTTTCACGTAAGGCTTCCAGTTTATTACGCTCGTCGCCGGTCTTGGTCTCGAGGCGCTCGGAGAGCGATTGAAAGAATTGATAATCCAATCCCGGGCGAGTCAGGCTGACCAGCGCGCTGAGACGGGCTTCATTCGGCGCTTCGATGAGCATATTCAGCAATTTTTCGCGAGTAAGTCCTTCCCCGGCTGCCTGCAAGCTCTTGACAGCTTCCTGGATTTCGTTGACCTGACTCTGTAATTGCCGGCCGTACTCGCTTTCAGCCATTAGCTGTGTCTGCAGGGCATTCATTTGCTGGGCGACCTGCTCCTGGCCGCTGGCCGCGGCGCCTTCCATCAAGCGGCCAAACATGGAGAAGAACTCGGCATCCAGCAGCCTGGCTTCCTGTTGAATAATCTCTTTGCGCGCCTCTGCGCTGGATGCGGCGAGCAGACGTTCGATCAGGCTCACGCGCTGCTGTTGAGCCTGGATCATGGCAGGGGTGATGCCGTCTGCACCCAGGATGCGCTCGATCAGACTCTGATGGGTGAGAAAACTCTGCGGGCGCAGGAGGTAGGCTTTCCGCTTTTCAGGTGAAAGGCGGTTAACGACCTGATTGATCAGCGGCCCAAAGAGTTTCTCCTGCTCATTGACCGGTACGTTCAGTTCCCCGGGGAAGAAAGTGAGCAAGAGTTCCTTGTCTGCATCGTGATAGACGATCGGCGTAGCCAGCGCGCCGTGATAGCCGCACTGCGGGCAGTTTGCGAAATTAGAGACCCCGCCCAACAGACGATGCTTCGCGCCTGGGTCAGCGGTAATGTCAAAGAGTTGTTCGACTTGCGCCAGGATGGGTTGCCGGCAGCGGGGGCATGAGATTTGTGTTCTTTGAGGAGGCATGGCTATTCTCGATTTATGATTTCGGATCTAAGATTTACGATTAGGTGTTTGTGGCACAAGGGGTTATTTTACCCCATTAAACCTGGTGTTCCTTCGTGATTTGTGTTGGTTCTTTGGGAAACGCCGTGACTCACCGCCATATTTGGCGTCAAAGTAATTCGACGGCATGGGAGCCGTCTCTGCTGAGTTTTGAGATAGTCTCTAAGTCAGGACGCGGGTTGACGCGGCAGGGAGAAACAGATGCGGGCACCAGTGTTTGGCTTCGGGTCCACCCAGATGCGTCCGCCGTGCGCTTCGACGATGGCCCGCGCCAGGTATAGACCCAAACCGGCGCCTTTTGTCTTGCGGACAGCTTTTTCGGCGCGATAGAAACGATCGAAGATATATGGAATATCAGCCGGATCAATTCCCAAGCCCTCGTCATTCACTGTGACAATTACCTGCTCAGGCCGTACCTGCCCGCTGATGCGGATTTCACCACCGGGGGCGTATTTAATGGCATTGGATAACAGGTTGGCAAGGACTTGCTCGATGCGCTTCTCGTCTGCAAGGATGACGGGAAATTTTTCTGGAAAATCTGTGACCAGGGTGTGATGACCGGTCTGGGTGCGAAAGCGTTCGGCCAGGCGTTCGGCCAAGGCCGGCAGGGAAATATCGGCCAGGTTGGGTTTCAGGCCGCCAGCCTGCAGGCGTGAAGCGTCCAGCAAGTCCTCGATCATCGTAGTCAGGCGATCGGCTTCTTCTTCGATAACCCCTAAGCTATCTTGTACGATGGCGCGATCCCAGGAGGCGTCTTCGCGGCGCAAGGTGCTGACGTAGCCTTTGATCAACGCGACCGGTGTCTTGAGTTCGTGGCTGATGATCGAGACAAAAGTGTTTTTAATCTCCTCTGCGGTGCGGAATTTCGTGATGTCCCGGATGGTGACGACAATGTTGCGTAACGCGCCATCCGCAGTCAGCAGTGGTGCGTAGGTTATGCCAACGGGCAGAGATGGCGGCTCGGGCCTTTGCAGATCACCCTCGACATAGAGATAAGCATTGGGGGTCAGCGGCCAACCGCCTGATTCGGCCTCTTCCAGCGTCAAACCTTCGGGACGGCGCGCCCAACGGACAATATCGTCGTGTGGCCGCCCCTGCAGCTTTTCGCGCGCTATGCCTAACATCCGTTCGAATGCAGCATTGACGCGCTCGATGACGCGGTCGGCCCTCAGGATGAGAATCCCATCCGCGGCCGAATCAAGCAGGGCGTCCAGGCGCTGTTTTTCATAACTGACCTGGGTATAGAGCTGGGCATTAAAGACCGCGATGGCGGCCTGGTCAGCGAAGCTCTGCAGGAGCAATTTATCATTGGTCGAAAAGACATCCGGGTATCCCCGAAAGATGAAAGTTACCCCAATAACCTGGCCATGCGCGACCAGCGGCAAGCCGACGCCGTTGAGCAAGCCCATGCTGGCGGTGTAGGTCAGCTCTTTTAACATGCGGTTGAGTTCGACAACGTTTAATTCGCGCACTTTCTCTTCAGCCAGAAGGGGTTCGAGATAGTGCAAAAAGGCTGGCGGGATGCCATGTGCAGCAGCCACGCGCCAGCCGGTGCTCTCTTTTAGCGCGATGATACCGGCTTGACCGGCGAGCATTTCAATGGAAATGCGCAGGATGCGCGCCAGCAGTTTATCCAGGTCGAGTTCCTGGGTGATGGCACGCGCAATTTCGAGCAGGTAATCGCGCTGTCGAACGCGGAAATCAGGCAGCATTACTTAGCCTTTCTTGCTCTTTAATTCTTTCTCTGCCAGTGTGATCGCTTCCTCGAAGATGATCAAACCTTCATCAACCTCAGACTTTGAGATGCTCAAGGGTGGCGCGATGCGCATGACGTTTTTACCGCAGCCGAGCAGGAGCAGGCCGCGCTCGAAAGCCAGGTCTACAACGCGGTCGCGCAACTCTTCGGCGGGATATTTGCTCTTGCGATCCTTGACAAATTCGACGCCCAACATCAGTCCCAGGCCGCGTACGTCGCCAATGCTGGCATGGCGGGCCATAATTTCGTGCAGCGCATCCCGCATATATTCACCGACTTCGACTGTGTTCTGCATATATTCGCGCTCGATAAGGTCTATCGTTGCTATGGCGGCCGCACACGAGATGGGGTTGCCGCCGAATGTATTGCCATGTGCGCCGCGCGGCCAATCCATCACGGATTTACGGGCAATGGCGGCGCCCAGGGGCATGCCTGAAGCGATACCTTTCGCAGCAGTGATAATATCCGGCTCGATATCAAAATGCTCGATGGCCCACCATTTGCCGGTGCGCCCCATGCCAGACTGAACTTCATCCAAGATCAACAGGATGCCGTGTTTATCGCACAGCTCGCGCAGGGCTGGATAGAATCCTGGAGGCGGCACGATGTAGCCTCCCTCGCCTTGAATGGTTTCGACGAGGATGGCCGCTACCTCGTCGGGTGGAAGGATGTGGCCGAGGATTTCTTCCTCGATATAGCGGACAACAGTCTCGCCGTAATCTTCGCCGGGCAGCCGTTCAAGGACGGGGCGGTAAGGATTGGGGTATGGCGCATGGACGACGCCGGGCATCAGAGGATAGAACCCACGATGATAGGTAGGCTTGCTGGCGGTGAAGGTTACTGCGCCCATCGTGCGTCCATGAAAAGCGCCGGTAAAGCCGATGAAATTGGAGCGCCCGGTGTGATAGCGGGCCAGTTTTATGGCCGTCTCGACCGCTTCTGTCCCCGAATTGGTCATGAATGAGACGGAAGCTTCTTCGAATGGCGCGATCTCATCCAGTTTTTCGCCCAGCTCAACCCATTTGGAGTGATAAAAGTCTGATGAAATGTGAATAAATTGTTCGGCTTGCTGCTGGATGGCCTTGACAACTTCAGGGTGACTGTGTCCGGTGGCGACGACCGCAATCCCGGCGGCGAAATCCAGGAAGCGGTTGCCGTCCACGTCCCAGACCTGGGTGCCGCGCCCGTGATCCATGACGAAGGGAACGCCTCGCGGGTATGAAGGCGAAATGACAGATGAGTCGCGCTTGATCAGCGCCCTGGCCTTGGGGCCTGGTAACTTCATTGGTTGCATCAGAATTACTCCTTTTGGATTTGTGAATGCTCAATCTGGGGGCATGGGAGCCACCTCATGTAGATCAAGTCGTGATGTCCCTGCCCGGCGCCGTAGCGCCATTCTCCCAACAGGGCCAGATTGGCATCATTGCCGATAAAAACGGGCACCCCGAAGCGTTCGGCCAGTCGTTCGCCGAGTGGGTAATTCATCCACTCTGGAATATTTGGCGCGGACAAGATGACGCCTGTCGCAGAGTCGAGCGGCCCGGGTGCAGCGACGGAGATCGTCTCCACCGTTTCGTCCGGCCAGGCAGAGGCGATGAGTGCTGTAAACCGCTCAAACGTGGAACCGCCGGGAGATTTTGTGGGTGCAGTCGTGTGTCTTATTGGCTCGATGCTATCCCGCGCGAAGGCTGCAACACGCAGTTGGGTGCCCCCGACATCTGCAACAAGGATTGCGCCCATGGGACGATTATAACATGGGTGTTTTGGAATTCTCGTGAAAGATGCCGGGCTGTGGTTGACTATTCAATCAAAGACTGCTATCATCCCATTGATGAGTAACAAGAAAAAAGTCTGTTTTTTTTCGATCTGGAAGGAAATAACCCGCTCTTTCCGCTGGTTGATACCCGGTATCGGGGTTAAACGCTGGCTCTTATTACTTTTGTGTGGCATTACATTACTGGGGGTCGGCCTGGGGATCTTGTTGCTGGAAATTTACCGCACCGCCCCAGAAACCTGGTGGTTGCCGGCGCTTTCATTCCTCTCATTACGTTTTCTTTCTCGCCCTCTGCGTTTCCTTATATTCGGGGGAATAGGCGTTGGCCTCATTTTTACGGGGATATGGGGCCTGAATCGTGCTTTACTGATACCCTTCTTGCGTCCTGGACAGAAATTGGTGGATCAGGTGACTGAGTACCGCCGCCGCGAGAAAGGCCCGCGCGTCGTCGCCATCGGCGGCGGGCATGGGCTTGCCACTGTGCTGCGCGGGCTGAAAAACCATACCCATAACCTGACTGCGGTCGTCGCGGTCACTGATGATGGCGGTTCTTCGGGTGAATTGCGGCGCAGCCTGGGCATCCTTCCGCCCGGTGACATGCGCAATTGCCTGGCAGCTCTTTCCAATGACGAAGCCTTGTTGACGCAGTTATTCCAGTACCGCTTTAGCGGCGATAACCAGTTGGAGGGTCATTCGTTCGGCAACCTGTTCATCTCCGCATTGGTGGATATCACCGGCAGCTTCGAAGAGGCGATTTCCGAATCCGGCCGGGTATTATCTGTGCATGGGCATGTGCTGCCGGCGACGCTGAATAATGTGCGCCTTGTGGCTGACATTCAATTGCCGAACTCGCCCAATGAGATCCGCGTAGAGGGTGAAAGTAAGATACCTGAAATTGGCGGGCGCGTACGCCGGGTTTGGCTCGAACCGAACGACGCGACTGCTTTCCCGCCGGTGATCCAAGCTATCCTGGCTGCGGACATGATCGTCATCGGCCCAGGCAGCCTTTACACCAGCCTCCTGCCGAACGTTTTGGTTCCGGATTTGATGGCAGCCATACGCTCCAGCCGGGCAATAAAGATTTTCATTTGCAATGTTGCTACTCAGCTTGGTGAGACCCAGGCCTATAATTGCAGCGATCACATCCATGCGCTGGAAGAATTTATCGGTTCGGATGTTATTGATATCATCGTGTGTAACACCGGCTATGAGGCGGACTTGCCGGAGGGGGTACAATGGGTGAGGCTCGACGACGAACTGCTGGGCGATGGGCGCGTTTATTGCGCTGACTTGCTGGATCGTGATCGCCCCTTGCACCACGAGGCTGCCAAATTGGCGCAGACTTTGATTGACCTGTTCTATGAACGCACCGGCCCTCTGGATAAAGAGGTTACAATGCAGCCGCGTTGATGAAAATATCATCCACCCGAATTATCGGGAAGTAACATTCACACTTTTCAATCAGGAGGTTTGCCATGACAGTACGTGTTGGTATCAACGGTTTTGGCCGCATCGGCCGCCAGGTCTTGAAGGCGATCCGCGATTACTATCCAGAAGAGCTGGAAGTAGTGGCATTCAACGATATTGGCGATTTACCGACGATGGCTCATTTGCTAAAATACGACTCGAACTACGGCCGCTTCAACGGCACGGTCGGAGTGGCGGATGGCGTTCTTGTCGTTGATGGCAAGCAGATCAAGGCTTTCAAGGAAACCGACCCGGCAAATATTCCGTGGGGCGAGCTGGGAATAGAAATTGTCATCGAATCCACCGGCCTCTTCACCATCAAGGAAAATGGGGTCAATAAAAAAGGAAAGACGGTCAAAGGCGCGGTCAATCACATCACCAAAGGCGGCGCGAAAAAGGTCATCATTTCTGCACCTGCTGAAGGCGAGGATCTCACCATAGTTTTGGGCGTCAATGGCGACAAGTACGATCCGCAGATTCACCATGTCGTTTCTAACGCCTCCTGCACGACCAACTGCCTGGCTCCGGCGGTCAAAGTTGTCCATGATAAGTACAGGATCGTGCGCGGCTTCATGACCACCATTCACTCCTATACCAACGACCAGAAAATTCTTGACCTGCCGCATTCGGACCTGAGGCGGGCGCGCGCCGCGGCGATGAACATCATCCCGACCACGACCGGCGCGGCCAAAGCCCTGAAACTGGTCATCCCCGATCTGGCCGGTACATTTGATGGCTATGCCCTGCGCGTCCCAACCCCGACGGTCTCGGTGGTGGACTTCACGGCCGAAATCGAGACCCCGGCCACGACTGAAGAGCTGCGCCAGGCTTTCCGCGCTGCGGCTGCCAGGCCTCCGCTGAAGGGCATCTTGGCGGCCGTGGACGAGCCGCTGGTCAGCATGGACTTCAAGGGCGACCCGTATTCGTCTTCCGTGGATCTGCCGTTCACCAGTGTACTGGGCAAGACCGCGAGCACCTTCATCAAGGTTGTCGCCTGGTACGACAATGAGTGGGGTTACTCGGTGCGCACTGCGGATTTGGCTGCGTTGATGGCGAAAAGCCTATAAGTACATAAGTACACAGGTAAATAGGTACATATCAGTGTGTACTTGTTTACCTGTCTACTTGCTACTTTTTTTTTAGAGGATACTATGAACAAGAAGACCATAAGAGACATCGAACTGCAAGGCAAGCACGCCCTCGTGCGTGTGGATTTCAATGTCCCGTTATCCAGCAGTGCAACTGCTGGATTAACCATCGGCGACGATACCCGCATCCGCGCCGCGCTGCCCACGCTCGAATATCTACTCGGGCAGGGCGCGGCGATCATCCTGTGCTCGCACCTGGGGCGTCCCAAGGATGGGCCGGATGCCAAGTATTCGCTCAAACCGGTAGCCGGTCATCTCAGCATGCTTATCGGCAGGCCGGTAGCTTTTGCCGAAGATTGCATTGGGCCGCTGGCTGAAAAAGCCGCCCAAGCCCTACAGCCGGGCGAAATCCTCTTGCTCGAAAACACCCGCTTCCATCCCGAAGAAGAGAAGAATGACCCAGGTATGGCAAAGCAGTTGGCTGCTTTAGCGGATATTTTCGTTAATGATGCCTTCGGCTCTGCTCACCGGGCGCACGCTTCTACAGAAGGCGTGGCGAAATTCCTGCCGGCCGTCGCCGGTTTCCTGATGGAAAAGGAAATCCAGTACCTGGGCGCAGCGGTAGCCGCTCCGGCGAAACCCTTTGTCGCCATTTTGGGTGGCGCCAAGATCAGCGATAAGATCGGGGTCATTAATAACCTGCTCACCAGGGCCGACACGATCTTGATCGGCGGCGGAATGGCGAATACATTTTTCAAGGCGCAGGGATACCCCGTAGCCGATTCGCTGGTTGAAAATGCTGCCCTTGGAACGGCGCGCGAGCTGCTTGCCAAAGGCGGCACACATCTGCGTTTACCCGTGGATGTGGTCATCGGCGATAAGTTCGAGGCCGCGGCTGCCCATAAGGTCATGCCGTCAGGCACCATTCCCGCTGGCTGGCGCATATTAGATATCGGCCCTGAGACGATAGCCGGCTACGCCAGGGTCATCGAGGCGGCCAAGACTGTCGTTTGGAACGGACCAATGGGTGTCTTTGAGTTTCCCGAATTTGCCAAAGGCACCTTCGGGGTTGCAAAGGCGATCGCAGAGAGCGGCGCGGTCAGCATCATCGGCGGTGGCGAGTCGGTGGCAGCCATCCAGCAATCCGGCCTGGCCGATAAGATCACGCACATCTCGACCGGCGGCGGGGCCTCGCTGGAGATGCTGGAAGGCCTGACGCTTCCGGGCGTGGCCGCGTTGCAGGATAAATAAGGTTCACTTGAAATACATGCGCACCCCCTTTGTTGCTGGCAATTGGAAAATGAACAAAACCGTCGAGGAGGCGCGTTTGCTGGTCTTCGAGATGGCTCGTGAGCTGCGTGAAATCAAAGGCGTGGAGAAAGTTCTCTGCCCGCCCTTTACAGCGTTACTGGCCGTCGCGGCGCTGCTTGAGGGGACGGACATCGGCCTGGGCGCGCAGAATATGCACTGGGAGGAGAAAGGCGCCTTTACCGGTGAGACCTCTCCTTTGATGGTCGCCGAATTTTGCAGATATGTCATCCTCGGACATTCCGAACGCCGGGCGTACTTTGGCGAGACGGATGAAACCGTCAACAAGAAAGTCGGGGCGACGCGGACCTGTGGCCTGATCCCGATCCTGTGCGTGGGCGAAACCCTGGCCGAGAACGAAGCCGGCCGCACCACCGAGGTTGTCTCGCGCCAGGTTCGGGAAGGCCTAAAGGGTTTGGAGGCCGGCTTCACGTCCGGGATCGTTATCGCTTATGAACCGGTCTGGGCGATCGGCACGGGACGCGCCTCGAGTGGTGAAAATGCCAACGCGGTCGTGCAGGATGTGATCCGCAAGACCCTGACCGAGATGTATCGCGAAGAAGTGTCGCAGGCAGTCCGCGTCCTATACGGCGGCTCGGTGACGGCCTCCGACGCAGCCGAATTTTTCTCCCAGCCGGATATTGATGGCGCGCTGGTCGGCGGGGCCAGCTTGAGGGTGGACGAGTTTGTGGCCATTACACGCGCCACAATGAAATAACGGCGCTGGGAAATAAGCGATAGACGATGAACGGTAGACAATTGTCAACGGTCAATCGTTCATCGTTTTTAAATCGTTTTTAATTTCTATTTTCAGATATGCTGGCTCAGTTTGACGGCCTGTTGTGGTTAATCCTGATCCTGGTCCTGCTGGTGTTTTTACAGCGCTGGCTGCACCGCGAGATTCAGGCCGTTTTTCTCATTCTAACCCGCCGCCAGGAGATAACCTCGGTTATCTTTGCCCTGGTCTTCCTGCCCGGCGTTTTCTTGCATGAACTGAGTCATTTCCTGATGGCGCGTCTCCTCGGCGTGCGCACCGGACGTTTCTCGATCATCCCGCGCCCGATGCCGGGTGGTCAATTGCGCCTGGGTTACGTTGAGACAGCGCGCGGCGGGATCGTCAAAGATGCGTTGATTGGGGCTGCGCCGCTGGTTACGGGTTGTGTCTTTGTAGCTTACGCGGCCATCTACCGTATGGAAATGCCGATGTTATGGGATTTCCTGCGCAATGGTCAATTTGAATTGCTCTGGAAGGGGGTTTCTTTCTTGCCTGCGATCCACGATTTCTGGTTGTGGTTTTACCTGACCTTTGTAATCAGCAGCACTATGATGCCCTCCTCATCCGACCGCCACGCCTGGCTGCCGTTGGGGCTGGTGATCGGGATTTTATTTGGCTTGACCGTATTGGCCGGAGCCGGCCCTTGGATGTTGGCCAACCTGGCTCCGCCGTTTAACGCTTTTTTGCGCGGGCTGGCCGCCATTTTTGGATTAAGCGCGGTGGTACATTTGGTATCGGTTCTACCGGTGGCATTGCTGCACCGCATGTTGGCGAGATTGACAGGAGTGGACGTAGCCTGAGGATTGGGCGATTTCCGGAATCCTTAGAAAGGCTGGCCTAGGAATATCGCCTGTCGTAAAACGAACCATCTCACCGGGGTCAAGCGCACCATTTCCTTCACGCATTATTCTATTCATTATTCTTGCAGCTAGTGCTGCCTTCATCCCATCAAATAAGTTGCGCACAGCACGTGCATTACCATAATTGTCTTGTGCCTGCCAGGTAAATTCAAGATATCGGTAAGCTTCTTCAAGAACTTGAGGGGTTAAGCTATATTTTTCACTTCGAGCCAGATTAATAAGAATTTCCATTAATTCACGAGCGCTGAAATCAGGGAAATGTATTATAACTGCGAATCGGGAGCTCAAACCCGGATTGCTGGCAATAAACTCGGCCATTTGCCGTGGATAACCGGCGACTACAACCACTAATCTATGCCGATAATCTTCCATGGATTTAACCAGGGTGTCAATTGCCTCATGTCCAAAATCGTTACCCGTTGCTTGGTTAAGCGAATAAGCCTCGTCTACGAATAAAATCCCATCCAGCGCCTCCTTGATCTTTTCTTTGGTTTTTAAAGCAGTTTGTCCCACGTGACCGGCAACCAGGTCAGACCGGCTGACCTCCACGAGATGTCCTTTTCTCAATAAACCTAACGAATGATAGATTTTCCCCAGCAATCGAGCAACTGTGGTCTTTCCTGTACCTGGGTTGCCCTCAAAAACCATGTGCTGTAGTCCCGTGTTTGTGGTGTAATTCGAATCCACTTTAACACGTAGATTTTCGTACTGGGCGCGAATAACTAAATTTCGAAGGTTTTCCTTTACATTCTTCAAACCAACCAGGTTATTCATTTCACTCAATATTATTTCCGGGCCAGGAACTGCCTGGGTGAGAAAGTGACAATATTTATCGGGAATATCTTCCGCGCAAAGAGGTGTGTCGAAGGATTCTCCTTTTTGCTTGATCCGAGCTGCCCTGCGGCGGTCCAATGTCTCAGCCAGGTTGCGCATTTCGCCGGCATTACCGAAAGATTCATCGCGAAGTATATGCAGACGACCAATTACTTTCTTCAAAGCCTCTTCAGTTTCAGATGTGTACGTTAAACCCATCTCTCGCAATATATGATCCAGGATCACCCATAATTCCTGGGTTGTGTAATCGGGAAAATGAAAAATGTTATCTTCCGGGAAACGCCGCGCTAATCCAGGATTCGAATGAATGAAACGCCTCATTCTTTCTGGATAACCCGCCAAGATAATGACTAATTTTCCCCGGTAGTTTTCCAGGTATGAAAGAAGTGTATCCACAGCTTCCTGACCGAAACCGCCGCGTTCAGTTTCGGTCAGAACATACGCCTCGTCTATAAAGAGAACACCATCAATCGCTTGGTTTATAAGATTATCTGTTTTTATAGCAGTTCCACCAACATGGTCAGCGACAAGATCGCTGCCTTTGGCTTCAACCAGGTGACCTTTCCGTAATAAACCGATGTCATGAAAAATTTCCCCGATAATACGCGCCACCGTAGTCTTGCCTGTTCCCGGATTTCCCGTAAAGATCATGTGCATGGTGGGGTGGTAGGTTTGGGGATTGGTTTTTCTTTCAGATGAAACTAACAACCAGGCAGTTAATTCATGGATGCGGTTCTTTATCTCATGCAGTCCAATCAGGGAATTTAGCCGTTCTTCGCCGCTTATTTCTCCATCCTGGAATGCCTTGCTCCAACGCTGTTTACGGAAGGTCTGCAAATCTAGGTTTTGGATGGACCTAAACCTGTCAATCCACTGGCGGGCACTAATGCCTTCAGCGACCATCCAATGACTGATTTTATTGATATCATCAGGATTAACCTGGATTACGGTTGTTTTCTGGACGTAATTTATTAGGCATAAAATCTCTTCATATTCCGGGCTTCCAATTTGGATTATAGCGTGATTACCACCTTTATCACTTTTATCCAGTATCGAGTTCCTAAGTTCTGGCACAGACAAGCTATTTGCTATCTTCGTCAGTTGGTCATGGTTCCCGGCTGCGAAGAGTAAAAAACAAGTATTTTTATTATTCGAGGGTAAACGTGCCCATTCGCCGATAAGACCCGAGAGAATTCTCGGAGACTCGAATGAATTTAGTGAGCTCTCAGCTTGAAGGAAGATTACCGCGGATTTTATCGTTTCATCTTTCATGATCGCATCTAAAAATCTGATAGCTACAACGTCACCCATGCTTTCAAGCGGTGTCTGTGAGGTTACTCTGACGGCTGGTTTGAACAACAACATGGTAGCCAGTGGGCCGTTATCCAAATATTGCATTTGGTTTTTTGAATGATCAATTGGACGCATTGCATTATTTCTAGGCCAGGATAGTTTCTCCGATTCGTTGTCCAAGAAAAAAATTGAACGATGAGGTGATGTAAAAATGACACGTTCAAAACCCTCATCCTTCAGTTCTTCCAGAAGGACGTTCTCGATAGTCAATTCAAAGTTATTAGAATGAGATGAGGTGAAAAACAAATCCTCTATTCCAGCACCATAAAGGATGAAAAAACGCTTGCCTCTATTTTGTTTCAGGGGTTGTCTGATTCTTGCGATCATCATTCGTATCCAATAAGCGCGGAGGTTGAGTTTCTTTAATGTATGAATTTGGCTTGAAAACCCGGTCCGTCTCGGGCATATAATCTACTTGCATCGCACCTACTTGTAAACCATATTGGAGTAAGGTCTGAGCGATATCTTGGAAACGTTTCCTTAACTCATGTTCGGTGCGGGGGATCCTATCTTTTGAGTCTATTACAATATTATTTACGTTTTCCCTGGCAGGATCAACGTAAATAACCACTTCACTGCCTTCTATATTGCGGACGGAGGCAAAAAAAGACTTGCGCCGGTCGTTATTGATATAACCGCATTGGTCCAAGACAAACCCTTGCTTCTCTAAAGCCTGAAGGGCTAAATCGGCGATATTGATTCGGATTTGGGAGTTAATAACTTCCAAGCGAGATTGATAGATGATGTTGTCTAAATCCTTTTCTAATTTCGGAAGGACCTCATATAAGTAGTTCCTGAGGTCTTGAATGGATAATTGATGGGCATCATTTCTTAATTTATTGAGTATGTCATTTATTTGCTGAGTTATTAGCAAATACTCCTGTCCTGCCCAGTCTATTATTTTTATCTGAAATGGTATTTCATTTCCATCTGTGTCTATTGCCGGAACCTCGCGATTTTCCTTTGCCATTATGTCCAACCTGCGGGCATTTCGATAAGTGGTATGAAATAGAACCTGCCATTCGCTCATTACCTTTTCGATCTCGAGCCGAAAGACTGAAAGACTGGTATATACCTGTTGTGCGCCAATAAATGCAGCTTCTGACATACCTTGTCCCAGGTTTTCCCGGGCCTGAGTCAGTTCATTGTCGAGCTTTTGTGTTTGACCAGGGACGAAGCGATTGTAGTCATATTGATTCTCGATGAATTCTCGCAGCGTATATGCGTAATTAATCCAGTTTTCTGCCAGCGTGTATTTCTGTCGTTGATCAATTCGTATATTTATGAGCTGCTGGTTGACATTGCTTAACTGATTCTGGTGACGGTGGTGTTGCTTTTCGAGCATATTCTGAAACCCTTGAGCAATCTCATCAATCATCTGGGCTGTGTTTTCCCTTGAATTGTTCATTTTTTCTGCGAATTCAAGATAGAGATCAGACTGTTGAGCTATGAGCGCATGTGCTGTTTCTCTTTCCAAGTCGCTTAGAACTGAATCCAAGGATGCAATCTCTTGTTCGAAAAACGCTTGCCGTTGCTCCATACTAGCGTATGCTTTGGTGAATACATCATGCGTGTACATCGTCATCGCTTGATCTGCACGTTCTTTTCGTTCAGAGCGCAATTTCATTTCTGCTTCCTGCAATCTCCGATACTCATCTTCGCTGATGGTTATCGTAGCGTGTTTGTGCCCACTCATATCATCCCTTCCCTTCGATAAGCGATTTGGATAACAGACGCATCGGATTTTCAATGTCTTTCTGAGGTATACCGACAACTAGAATTTCCCCGTCTCGTATATGCAACTCTACATGGCGCAGACAATTTTCAAAGTCGTAGTACCTCAATCGAGTCGATAAGTGCATAACTCGTTGGTTATGGCTGCCTCTCAGACCGATGCCATTATTGTGCTTGGAGATGTAAGCACCTTCAATGAGCACATCTATATAATGCAAAAAATCAGTGACGCCTGCTGATGGGGGCTTTTTGAGCAAATCTTCGTAGCGATATCCTGTAAAGCAAATAATGTCAACATCTTTCCGTTGGCGGGCTGCTTGAGCGACCTTTGCTAGACCTTCAGCCTGCAGCATTGGTTCACCTCCTGAAAATGTAATTCCATCTATTTCGCTTGCGGAAAAAAGCTCTGCAACCACTTCATCAGGGCGCATCAGTTGAGCTTGTTGAAAGGGAATCCAATCCGGCGCGATACAACCAGGACAATGGAAGGGACACCCTTGTACCCAAACCGCGGCGCGTATCCCCGGACCTAATACACTCGTCGCCGGGCAAATTGCCGCAATATTTATATATTCTGATGTGTTCATTTTCATCCTGAACCAGTTCCCAACTTGATAATAAAGGCGGCAAACCCCACTCTTATAACAATAAAAAATCCCCCGCGTGGGGGAGGATGCAGGTTAGTTTTGGGTTAACCCATTGTATTATGTTTCTATGCTTCTCTGATGATCCCATCCGCTGAAATCCCAATTTGCCAGGGCTAGTTTAAGATCGTATCTGGTCTTGACTTTGAATTTATGCAACGTGTTTCGGACATGAGTTTTTACAGTCTCGGGCGATATTATCAGTTGGCCGGCGATCTGCTGATTGGTGTAACCAAGACAAAGCAAAGCAGCTACTTGTTGTTCGCGTGCACTCAATGACAGCCAACGCTGCCAGAGTTCCTGATTAACATGGTGGTCCTTTATGGCTTGATTGAGCAGCTTCAAAGAAATTTCTTCAAGAGAAATCCCTTCTTTGTCAGCTAAACCCTGGAGCAATTGCAGCAAGTTACCATCAATCGCGATAGTTCTTGCGTTGGGTATTTGAATGCCCAGGGAAAGAAAAAAACTGCACAAGCGGTTCACCCCCGCATTATACTAGAACAAATGAGCTATTGTAAAGACCTTTTTAGAATTGGTCAATTTAAATTATTTCTTTTGCGAACTCACAACTCAAGAATTTCACCAAACTGTCAAACCGCAAGGTACAATTGGCGAAAAACCCCAGATGAAACCATCCTTACTGCAAATTGACTTTCATACCCATACCATTTTCTCCAAAGATTCCTTGACCAGCCTCGAAAGGTTGGTTCAAACCTGTCGCCGTAGGGGGATTGACCGCCTTGTGGTGACCGATCACAATACCGTTGCCGGGGCGCGCGAGGCCCAAGAACTGGACCCAGAGCTGATCATCCTCGGCGAGGAGATCATGACCACGCGCGGCGAAATCCTGGCTGCTTATGTGACCGAAGATGTGCCACCCGGCCTTTCGCCAAAGGAGACGATCAAACGATTACGCGGCCAGGGGGCATTCATCAGCGTGTCGCATCCCTTCGACGCGCTGCGCAGCGGTCATTGGACGCTCGAAGATTTACTGGAGATCGCTCCGCTGGTGGACGCGATCGAGGTTTTCAACGCCCGCTGTATGTGGCCGGGATCCAATCGGAAAGCTGCTCAATTCGCCCAAGAATACAACCTTCCTGGCACGGCCGGCTCGGATGCACATGCCGCCTTAGAATTGGGGTCGGCTCTTATGCTGCTGCCGCAGTTCGATGGCTCGGATGAGCTGCGGGCGGTCATCGGGGGGGCAAAAATCCAGGCAAGACTGTCGCCGTGGTGGGTGCATTTTGCCTCGCGCTATGCAAGTTCTCACAAACGAATGGGGCATTGTTGGGATGATGTTGTTCGTCCGCCTTGACGAATCAAGTACTTCGGGTAGAATCATCCCCGTGGGGCGGTGGCGGAATTGGCAGACGCAGTGGACTTAAAATCCACCGGCCGTGAGGTCTTGTGGGTTCGACCCCCACCCGCCCCACTCTTGGCTTTTTCACATCCCCCTCTTTCATGCGAATTCCCTACAACCTTCTATCTACGATATAACGTGCCAGGTCTTCCAGGGACTGTTTTTCTATCCCGGCCGGCATATCTGCCAATGTGCCTAAGGCCTCATCTACGTATTTCCCAGCCTCACTCAACGATTGCGATATAGCTTCGCTCTGCCGGATGGATTGCACCAGCCGGAACATACGTTCCTTTTCGAGGCTGTAATTTCCATTCAGAAGCAGGCTGACATCCGGATCGCTTGGATGGTTTTCGATGTAATGAAGGGTGGGGAGGGTAATCAGCCCATGCAGCAGGTCGCTGCCGACTGGCTTACCGACCTCGGCCTGCTCACCGGTAAAATCCAGGATGTCATCAACGATTTGGAAAGCCATCCCAACCTGGTAGCCATAATTGCGCAAGGCTTCGATGCTGGCTTCGTCCACCGGGCTGATCATGGCGGCTGCCCGCGCTGACATTTCAAAGAGCGAAGCTGTCTTGGCGTATATGCGTTGATTGTAATTCTCGCGGCTGGCAATGCCGCGGCTGGTGAAGAGTTGGGTTAATTCGCCGTTGACGATGATCGCCAATGTTTCGGCAAACAGACGCATGAGCGGCAGGCAGTCGGTCTCGGCGGCCAGTTTGGCGGCGCGGGCGAAGACAAAATCGCCGGTCAGTACGGTGGCGGCCGGAGTCCAACGCGCGTTCAAGGTCGGGTTGCCGCGCCGCAACAACGCGCCATCAATCAGATCGTCATGCACCAGCGTGGCCGTGTGCAGCAATTCAACGGCCGCAGCCAGGGTGATCAGCTTGTTGGGGTCGGCGCCCAGCATATTGCCGACCAGCAGGACCAGGGTCGGTCGGATGCGCTTTCCCCCCGCGCCCAGCAGATGATGCAACGCGGCGCGCAGTTCGGGATGATGTTCATCCGCCTGGGCGCGCATCAATTCTTCGACTAGGCGCATATTCTCTTGAACAGGAGTAAAAAATGTAGTGATGCTCAATCCATTTCTCCCCAGGAGAAGAGACGGGCCGCGTTGGCGCTGGTGATGGCGGCCACTTCATCCAGGCTGCGGGAATTTAGCTGTGCAATTTTATCAGCAATTTCGACGACGAACGCAGGCTCGTTACGCCGGCCGCGCTGTGGATGTGGGGCAAGGAAGGGCGCATCCGTTTCGATGAGTAAACGTTCGAGCGGTAAAGCCCCACTCACTTCCTGCCGTTTTAGCGCGTTCTTGTATGTGACCGGGCCTGTCACACCGATGTAAAATCCAAGCCGGATCGCACGCTGCGCCGTTTCGCGTGAGCCACTGAACGAGTGTAACACACCCGGGCGTTCTGCCAGCAGACTCTTTTCCACCCTTAGCCTGTCCACCCATTTCTCCAGGATTTCTATCAAATCCTCAGCACAAGCGCCGTGCAGGGCGTCGCCTTTTTCGCGGCAATGGAGCACCACAGGCAGACGAAGTTCCATAGCCAGGGCAAGCTGCTCATTCAATACCATTTGCTGGTGGACGTGGGGCGCAGAATCCCAGTAATAATCAAGGCCGATCTCCCCAATGGCAACAACTTTATTTGATCGTCCGACAGTTGTACTGTCGGACGTGGGGATGGGGTGAGGGCCTGCCAGCACTCGCAACTCGTTTTTCGTTTCTGATGCCCAGGTCAGCGAGTCATTTGGGTGGATGCCGATTGCCGCGAATAGCCTGGGGTGGCTCTCGGCCAGTTTGACGGCGGACCGGCTGGCGGGTAGCGTGATGCCGGGGATCAGGATGCGGGTCAGGCCGGCCTCCCAGGCGCGACCCAACACCTCGTCTCGATCCACGTCGAATTTATTAAAGTCCAGGTGGCAGTGGGTGTCTGTAAGTTTCAAGTTTCAAGTTGAAGGTTGAAGGTTGGGCGTCGGTTGTTAAACCTTCAAACCTGCAATCTTCAACCCATCCTCAAGGATTGCCTTAACTTTATCAGCGTGGGTGGTCTCGCAGTAGACGCGCATGATCGACTCGGTGCCGGAAAAGCGGATCAGCATCCAGCCGCCATCCTCTCCGCTAGACACTTCGTGCAAGCGGAAGAGGTAGCCGTCCAGTGTGACCTGCTCGCTGACCTTCAGCCCGCCGATGGTCTTGGGGTTGGCGGCCAGGATGAGCGCTTCGCGATCCTCGCGATTGCCTGTGAAGGGCGTGTCAATGCGGTCGTAATAATGCACGCCGACCTTAGCGAAGAGCAGGTCGAGCAGTTGAGAGGGCTTCTTGCCGGTCTTGACCATGAAGTCAAGCAGGTACAGGCCGGCCAGGATGCCATCTCGCTCGGGGACATTGCCGCGGAAGGCGTAGCCGCCGCTCTCCTCGCCGCCAATCAGAGCGTCGGTCTCGAGCATCTTCGGAGCGACGTACTTGAAGCCGACGCCGGTCTCGTAAACCGGCACGTTATAGAGCATCCCCAGTTTGTTGAGCATGGTGGTGGTGGAGATTGTCTTGACGATCGGGCCGCGTTGGCCGCGAATTTCGAGCAGGTAATAGGCCAGCAGGCCATACATGCGCAATTGGTTGATGAATTCACCCTGCTCATCGCCCACGCCCAGCCGGTCGGCGTCGCCGTCGGTGACGATCAGCACGTCGGCTTTGTGATCCAGGGTGGCTTGCAGGCCGACGTTGATGTTGGGCGGAATCGGTTCGGGGCGTTTCATCTCTGGGAAGATTGGGTTGCGGTGGCTGTGGATCTCGATGACGCGCGTTCTGCCGCCTGCCAACAGCCGGGTAAACCAGCCCGCGCCATTGCCCCACATGGCGTCAACAAGAATAGTCAGGCCGGCGTCTTTGATGGGTTGTAAATCAATCAAGTTTTGCAAATGAGCGATGTAATCCGGCGCGGGGTCGAATTTCACAATCTTTCCGTCAGTGAGCCCAACGTTGAACGTCAGACGTTTGACTTTGGACAGGTCATCGGGAATAAGTGACTCGATTTGTTTCAACCCATCGGGATCAATCGCGCCACCGTTTTCGTCGCGCACCTTGAAGCCGTTATCGCTGGCCGGATTATGCGAGGCGGTGATGTTGACCGCGCCGCAGGCTTGCTTCTTGACCACCGAGAAGGCGATGACCGGCGTGGGGGTGGCGTCCTCCGTCAGGTGGACTTTCAACCCGTTACCCGCCAGCACTTCGGCGACGGCCGCGGCGAAATTCTCCGAGCCGAAGCGTTTGTCGTACCCGACGACCACCCACCGGTCTTTTTTACCCTTTTCGAGCAAGTAAGTGGCAAACCCCTGCGCGCAGCGGCGGACACTATCGAAGGTATAGTCTTCGGCGATCACGCCGCGCCAGCCGTCGGTGCCAAAGTAAATTTTTGTTGCCATGTGGACTCCTGAATAAGATAATGACGGGGGTATTATAACAGGTAGAGGGTCGAGGAGAAAGAAATAGACCTGGGCTCTTTGAGAATCGGCGTGGTGGCTGCCCAGGGGATAGTTATTTCTGCTTAGGGGTGTGGTAGTTGGCTTTCCCTTCGGCCACTGCCAGGTTTGACGGGTTGCGGTATTCCTGGTCTATCCGCTCACGCAGGAAGATTTTGATAAGCGACTGATACGGCACATCGCGTTGGTTTGCAAGCTGGCGCAATTCGTTCAGCATCGATTCAGGCAGGCGCAGCGAGATGGCGCGCGTGGACGGTTTCAGGTTAGGGAAGACAGCCCACCTTGCCTTGCTCCAGTCCACGTATTCGCTGGAGTCGTGCTCCGCCCAGAAAGCGCGCTCTTCGTCTTCGTTCTCGAATTCAGGAATTGGCTTGTTCATAGGCAGCGCTTTCTCTTTGGCTCATATCACGTGCGGGGATAACACGGATTTTATTGTTTCTAAGGGTGAAGGCGACAGATAAATATCGTCCTGCATTGGTCTGACCCAGAACGAAATTACGTGACTCGGCTTGCGAGTGTGATGAGTCGGCCTGCAAGAGTAGGGGTAGGTTGAAGAAGGTTTCCTCGCACTCGCTCGTTGCCACATGATGCTTGAGCCAGTTCTTTACTCGGTTGCCTTCATCCCAGTCGAAACAGACAATGCTGTTCAGGTCAATCACGCTTGTATATTACTACAATACACAATACTATTCAGGAATGATGTACGTTACGCCCATGCAGCATCGTACCGCGTAGCGGTACATCGTACCGCATGCGGTATAATCACCCCATCTTATCCACTTTCAACTTTCAACCTGCAACCTTCAACCATGATTTATCTCGATTACGCCGCTACCACCCCCGTCCACCCGCGCGTGCTAAACGCCATGCTGCCATATTTCGCCGAAACCTTCGGCAACCCGTCCTCCGTCCACCGTTATGGACAGCAAGCCGAGGCGGCAGTCGATTCTGCACGCGAAAACGTGGCATCTGTGCTGAACTGCCGGCCCGACGAGATCATTTTCACCTCGTGCGGTTCTGAGTCCGATAACCTTGCCCTGCGCGGGGCGGCGTTTGCCATGCGACAGAAAACCGGTGCAAAATGGATTCTCACCTCCAAAGCCGAGCATCATGCCGTCAGCAGGACAGCCGAACAATTGGGAAAATTATACGGTTTCCAGGTTGAATGGTTGGAACTGGACGAGTACGGTATGGTCACACCGGAAGCGGTTGAGAAAGCGATTTGCGGCGGGACGGGGCTCGTCTCGGTCATGTACGCCAATAACGAAATTGGCACGATCAACCCGATAAAAGCGATTGCCGAAGTCTGCCACCGTCAGGGTGTACTGTTCCATACCGACGCGGTCCAGGCGGCGGCCTATTTGCCAGTGGATGTGCAGTCTCTTGGTGTGGACTTGCTCTCGCTCGGCGGGCACAAATTCTATGGTCCCAAGGGCGTCGGCGCGCTCTACGTCCGCAAAGGGACGCCGCTCGTCCCTGCGCAAACCGGCGGCGGTCAGGAGTTTGGTCTGCGGGCGGGGACACAGAACGTGCCGTACATAGTCGGTTTTGCTGAGGCGCTGCGCCTGACGGCCGAGGAACGGGGCCAGCGGACAGCCGCTCTTAAACCATTGCGCGACCATATCATCGGCACACTGTTGGAGGGAATACCGGATTCCCGTCTGAGCGGGCATCCTGAATCCAGACTCCCCAATCACGCCTCTTTTGCCTTCAAAGATGTGGACGGCAACCTGCTCCTGACCCTGCTGGATGCGGCTGGCTTTGCCTGCTCGTCCGGCTCGGCGTGTAAGACGGGTAATCCCGAACCATCGGATGTACTGTCCAGCCTTGGGCTGCCGCGTGAGTGGGCGCTGGGGTCGCTGCGTGTCACTCTAGGCAGCAGCACAACGCCCGCGCACATAGATGCTTTTCTTAAGGTTTTACCGACTCTGGTGGAAAAGGTCAGAGCGATTCACCGGAGATGAATAGAGATGAACGTTTTGAGTCCGGAAAAACGAGGTGATTGATGACTACTGCGGAACTGGATTAATGTCCAAAGTCGTTGTCGCCATGTCTGGAGGCGTAGACTCCTCCGTCGCCGCAGCTTTGCTCAAACAGCAGGGCTATGATGTCATCGGCATGATGCTGCGATTGTGGAGCGAGCCAGGCAAGGAAGACACCAACCGCTGCTGCACACCGGATGCCATGGCGCAGGCGCGGCGCGTGGCGGCGATACTCGATATCCCCTTTTATGTGCTGGATGCAAAGGAAATCTTTCATTCCATTGTCGTGCAATATTTCCTGGATGGTTACGCTCAGGGAGTTACACCAAATCCTTGTTTGATATGTAACCGTGTAATCCGTTGGGAATTTTTGCTCAACCATGCCCTGGCGCTCGGCGCAGAATTCATGGCTACCGGTCACTACGTAAGACAACGGACGATGGACGATGGACGACAGCAATTGCTGCGTGCCGTTGACCGAACGAAAGATCAATCCTATGTCTTGCATGTGCTGACGCAGGAAAAACTGGCAAAGTCCTTGTTTCCAATCGGCGATTACCCCAAGTCAGAGATTCGCAGACTCGCCGAATCACTTGGCCTGCCCACCGCCGCCCGCGCCGATAGCCAGGATTTGTGTTTCCTGGCTGGGGAGGACTACCGTAATTTCATCCGCTGCAACGCGCCGGCTGCAGGCGGCCATCCCGGCCCAATCATGACCCGTGAGGGCAGGATCCTCGGCCAGCACCAGGGATTGGCTTATTACACCATCGGCCAGCGCAAAGGACTGGGTGCCGGTCTCACGCAACCGGTCTATGTATTGGAAAAGGATGCAACCACGAATTCTCTCGTTGTCGGGACACGGGACGAACTCGGTTCGCGTGAATTGATTGCAAAAGATATCAATTGGATTTCGGGCCAAGCCCCAAAAGGGTCGTTTCGCGCTGAAGTCAAGATCCGCTATACAGCCAAAGAAACCTGGGCAGAGGTTATATCCCTCGAAATTGACAAGCATGTCAACGCCGGCTGTGAGGATAATGTAAGGGTGCGCTTTGACGCGCCGCAGCGCGCTATCACACCCGGTCAGGCCGCGGTGTTCTATGATGGGGAGGAGTTGCTCGGCGGCGGCATCATTGTCTGAGAAATGCGCATAGCCAGAACCGAAGTATTCATTCACGTGTAAGTTTTCGAGGAGTACACCATGACCCTTCCAGCTCTATTCTTCGGCTTATTATTGTCCAGTCTATACGGCGCGGCATTTCATTTCTGGAAAGGCGGCAGTCTGATGAAGCTGCTCCTTCTTATCGTTTTTGCCTGGGTGGGTTTCTGGGCCGGTCACCTGGTGGGCGGCAAGCTCGGATGGACGTTCTTTGCCATCGGCCCGATCAACACCGGGATGGCCACACTGGGCAGCGCGGTTGTCCTTTTTGTAGGCAATTGGTTGAGCCAGGTTGAGGTTCAGCAGAAATAAAAAATCCCTCCCAAAAATTGGGAGGGATTCCAGGTTTATATTCAGGGATTACATTGGCCTGACGTCGGCCGCCTGCAGACCTTTGGGGCCTTGTTCAATGGTGAATTCCACTTGCTGGCCTTCTTGCAGGGTCTTGAAGCCGTCGGACTGAATAGCGGAGTAGTGGACAAAAACGTCCGGGCCGCCCTCGCGCGCGATGAAGCCGTAGCCCTTCGCGGCGTTGAACCATTTGATCGTTCCAGTCACACGCTCGTTCATTTGTTACTTCTCCTTACTGAGATTGAAAAAAAGAATTTGTTGCGATGTATCTTCTCAATAAGTAGGGGAGGATAGGGTGTGTGCGGGCGGTCGCGAAGCATACCCGAAGGGTGCGAAGCCGCCCGCACACACCCCACTCCCCAAGTTATTGAGATGATACTTGCGATATGTATTCTGTGCGGTTGAGGTATTTGCGGCGTCGCGAGCATAAAAAACGCCAGCCTGAACGTGGAGCTTTGTCCTTGCCGGCTCCCTGACAATTCCAGCACGAACACTTGCACTTTGACAGTCAGAGTCTATCAGGCGGGGGAAATTCCGTCAAGGTTTTTAATTTGGTGCTAATATTTGGCAAGGCAATTGCCATTCACGTATATACGTGATAATATGTTCACGGAGGTACGTATGAAAACACAAAATGTAACCCTGGCTGTTCCCAAAGATATTTTGCATGAACTTAAACTACTTACAACAAAGCAAGAAATGTCTCTATCGCGCTACGTTATCAACCTGCTGGCAGAGGAGGTTTCCGGCCAAAAGGAATACGAGGACGCCATGTGCCGCAACATGGAGCGTCTGGGAAAATACAATCTCGGCACAGAAGGAAAAATTCCCTGGACACGCGATTGAAATCCAACAGCGTTACCGCATGTCCTTTTGGGATGCGCTTATCGTCAACAGTGCCTCCAAATTGGGTTGCGCCATCCTCTGGTCCGAAGACTTGAGCGATGGTCAAATCTATGAAGGTGTGCAAGTTAAAAATCCATTCAAGGAATAACCTCATGCCCTCCCGAATCGAATCCTTCCTCTCCGCCCGCCTGCATCTTGTCCCGCAGATTGTCGGTGACCGTATCTATTTCGTCAGCAACCTTTCCGGCAAGCTCAGCCTGTATGCCATGTACTACGGCGGATCAGTACCGGAGCCGCTCCTGCCGCCCAATATCGCTTTGCAGAATCCACATCTCATCGGCGGGCACTCGTTCTACGTTTTCCCTGGTTTGGACAAAATCGTGGTCATGATTGATTGCGACGGCGACGAGAACTACCAGCCGATGCACATCCCGCTGGAAGGCGGATTCCCCGCACCAGCTTTCGATAATTTCTTCGAGAAATATCGCGTTCACATGGGGCATTGCGATATCGAGAAAAATATCCTCTATTTCAACGCTGAACGGCGCGACAAGCCGATCCAGGAAGCTTACCGCGCTGACCTGCGGACAAATAAACTGGAAAAACTGGCCCAATCCGAGTGGGGGGCTTATCCGTCCGGTCACAATGAAGAGCATACAAAAGTCTTCATTAGTGATGGGTACACTTTTGGCGACAACGTGCTTTACCTGCTGGAAGATGGCAGTAAAAGCGTACTATACGGCAAGCTGATTGAGCAGCGCGAAGAGGGGGAAACGGTGCCCCTCAACGGACTGGGTTCCTCCGAGTTCACGCCGAACGGATCACAGGCGCTGACAACGAGCGCCGTGTTCGATGACAAATACAGCCTGGGCGTGATTGACCTGGCCAAACCGAATGAGATGCTGCCGGTCAAACTGGAAGGCGTCGTCCACACTGGCGTGGGCGAGATGACCGGTCTCTCGCACCTGAAAGGCACGCGCTACGCCCTCGGCTTCAACATTGACAGCTGTGACTGGCTCTACGAGGGCTATTACAACGAAGCCAAGCGTGTCATGACGCTGAAAACCGTCATCTGCGGCGACGGCGACCTTTCGGACGGCGTCCTCGAGCATGCTCACTACGACAAGAAAGGCGACCGCTTCGTGATCTCGTTTTCCACTGCTGTCTCGCCCAGCCAGATTTACACGGTGGAGGGCAAGGATCGCGCCGCTATCGTCATGCACACCGAGGAGAAAATCCTGGGCATCCCGGAGGCGCAGCTCTCGAAAGGTGAGGACGCCTCCTTCGTCTCGCATGACGGGCTACGGGTCTCGGCGCGCCTCTATCTGCCGGCCGAATCGCTCGGCTTTGCCGGCCCGCGTCCACTGGTCTATTACATCCACGGCGGGCCGCAGTCGCAGGAGCGCCCTGATTTCGCCTGGTTCTCGATGCCGCTCATCCAATTCCTGACCCTGCGCGGCTTCGCCGTCTTTGTGCCCAACGTGCGCGGTTCCACCGGTTACGGCCTGGCTTACACCAAGCACGTGGACCGCGACTGGGGCGGCCAGGACCGGCTCGACCATGTCCATGCTATGACGAAAGTCTTGTCGAAGGATAAGCGGCTGGACGTCAAACGCGCCGCGGTGGTGGGACGCTCGTACGGCGGCTACATGACCCTGATGCAGGCCGGGCGTCACCCGCAGCTGTGGTCGGCTGCCTGTGACATGTTCGGTCCCTACGACCTGATCACCTTCTCCGAGCGCATCCCGGAGACGTGGAAGCCGTATTTCAGGATCGCGTTGGGCGACCCAGCCACGCCTGAAGGCCGCGCCTTCCTGACCGAGCGCTCGCCCAAGACGTATCTGGATAACCTGGCCTGCCCAATGCTGGTTATCCAGGGGCGCAACGACCCGCGCGTGGTCGCCAAGGAATCAGAAGATTTGGTCAGTGACTTGAAGAAAAAAGGCAAGGATATCGAGATACTGGTCTTCGAGGATGAAGGCCACGATGTGCTGAAATACGAAAACCGCGTGGCGTGCTACAACGCCATCACCGATTTCTTTGCCAAATATCTGAAACCGTAGGAAGGAGACAGGTAAGCAGGTAAATAAGTAAACAAGTAAACAAGGAAACAGTTAGGATCTTCTCCTATTTCCTGTTTACCTGCTACTTGTCTACCTGTATACCGGTTACTTGCTTATCTAACACCCAACCCATGCCCTGGAATCTGAACACCACTCACGCTCAGCCCGGCGACCTGGCCCTCCTGGTCGGCCTGCGGCACAAGCATTTCATCTTCCCGCTCATCCCCGGCGGGATGTTTCACACCCATCGCGGTATCTTGAATCACGATGAATTGATCGGCAAGCCGTGGGGCAGCCAGATCTTCAGCCATCAGGGCAGCCCGTTTTTCATGCTCCAACCCTCGCTGTCCAATCTGCTGATTGACCTGAAGCGCAGCACGCAGATCATGTACCCCAAGGATATCGGCTTCATCCTGATCACAATGGGCATCGGCCCCGGCCAGCGCGTGCTGGAGGCCGGCACCGGCTCCGGCTCGATGACGATTGCCTTGGCGTACGCCGTTGGCCCGCAGGGACGGGTGATTTCCTATGAAATCCGCCCGGAATTTCAGAAATTGGCGCAGAAGAATCTCACCCGCCTGGGACTCGAGGCGCGCGTGGACTTCAAACTGGGCGATATCGCCGAAGGCTTCACTGAAACCGACGTGGATGCCATGTTTCTGGACGTGGCGAATCCGTGGGATTACATCAAACAAGTCCGCACTGCGCTCAAGCCCGGCGGATTTTTCTGCGGCCTCGTCCCAACCTTCAATCAAATTGAGAACCTGCTCTACGCCTTGCGCCGTGAGCGCTTTGCCTTCATTGAAGTGTGCGAGATATTGTTGCGCTACTACAAACCGGAACCCGTCCGCCTGCGCCCCACGGATAGAATGGTGGCGCATACCGGCTTTTTGACCTTTGCGCGGCGCATCGAGTTGAGCCAGGATGAACGGGCGATGGAGTTATTGGAGGAGCAGGGAGGCATGATGGAAGGCAGCTGTCTGGGGCGTGAAGCGGCCAAATTGAACCCGCAGTACGAGCAGAAACTGGCGGATGAAGGTCTGGCTTTAAATGTGGATGAATGGCCGATTACTATGTGAGGAACAGATGTTCAGACGACGCGGCTTTGGTCGTCCCTTGCAACGCATGATAGTGGACATTCCTCCCGCCCTCCAGCGCGCCAACGAGCTGCTGGCCATTGGCGACTATTCTGGCGCGGCGGTCGCCTTTGAGGAACTAGCGCGCGGCGCGATCGCCCGCAACGGACCGCGTGCCCCGATCTTGTTGCTTCAAGCCGGGCAAGCGCGCATTTTGGCTGGACAGGCGGTTGTTGGGATGGGACACCTCAAGCAGGGCATTAGCCTCTTTGCCGCACGCCAACAATGGCCGCAACTTCACCGCGCAGGCCAGCATACCATTGCCTTCCTCAACCAGCGCGGCCAGACTGAAGAGGCGCAGCAAATCCAGGATTATCTCATTGCCAGGCTTCTGCCCATGCCCGGTGGCACTGTTGGACCCGCTTCGACAGATTCAGCCGCGCTGGCTGAGAAATCCAAGCCGTTGCTGCCGATCCTTTGCTCCGCCTGCGGTGGTCCCATCCGTGCTGACGAAGTGGAATGGGTGGATGAGAACACTGTTGAATGTCCCTACTGCGGCAGCGCGGTGCGGGCGGAATAAATTAACCGCGAAGCGACGACCCCCCAAGACCGGGGGCAGGCGAGCGCGAAGTTCTCTTGATGACCGCGAAGGTTTTCTTCGCGTCCCCAGAGAATCTCTTCGCGCACTTCGCTCCTTCGCGGTAAACTAACCTCATGACACGAATCCTCACCGAGGAAATCATCGCGAAAAAACTTCAGCGCGCCTACCAGCCCGGCGGGATCGCCTCCACCGATGGGTATGCCGCGCTGGCAACTTCACAATCTGGCCAGCAATTGACCTGCGCAGCTGTATTGATGCCGCTCGCCTGGAAAGAGGATGAATGGCATTTGCTGTTCACCCGCCGCACTGACCGGGTGGAGAATCATAAAGGCCAAGTTTCATTTCCCGGCGGCGCGTGCGAGGCGGGTGAGACAGCCGAGCAGACTGCCTTGCGTGAGGCCGAGGAGGAAATTGGACTGCGTCCGGCAGGTGTCCGCATTTTGGGGCGGTTGAATGAGGTGGTGACAATAACGCACTACCGCGTCACGCCGCTTGTTGGGGTCATCCCCTGGCCTTACAAGTTTCATCTTGCCAGGATTGAGGTCAGTCGCGTGTTTACCATCCCGCTGCTGTGGCTGTCCCGCCGCGAAAACTGGGAAGAGCATAATTTCATGCCAGATGGGGCGCAGCGCACTTTCCCAGTCATCACCTACCATCTGTATGATGGTGAAATCCTGTGGGGCGCCAGCGCCAGGATGACGCAAGATTTTCTGGAAGTGCTGGATCTGTTATAAGAAACCCCCTCCCCCATTATTGGGGGAGGGGCAGGGGTGGGGGCAAAATACAAAACTACTTCTTCTCGCCCTACTCGGGTGCTTCCTCTTCCTTCTTGCCCTTCTCGATGACCTCGGGTTCAGCCATTTCCTGGCCAGGGATAGCTACAGCAGCGACCTCTTCTTCTGCTTTGGAGGCAGTCACCACGACGACCATCTCTTCTGGATCATTCAGGATCTTTACGTTTTCCGAGAGGATGATATCGCGAACATGGATGCTGTCACCAATATTTGCCAGCCTGGAGATATCTACCACGATACGTTCTGGCAGGTGTTGGGGGAAGCACTCGACCTCGAGCTCGTCGAGGCTGGTGACGAGTACCGCGTTGAAATCTTTGACCGCTGGAGAGATGCCAGCCACTTCGATCCTGACGTGTGTGCGCAGCGTCTCAGTCAGCGAGACGACCTGGAAATCTACATGCAACAGGTTGCGCTTGATCGGATTGCGCTGGCTTTCGCGCACCAGCGATGGGTATTCCTTGCCTTCCAGGTCAATCGTCACCAGGCTGGAGGACGTCAGGCGGGATAGGATACGCGAGGCCTCGCGTGCATCCATTGAGATTGGAGCAGGTTCTATATGACGCCCATAGAGTACTCCCGGCAGTTGACCGGCGCGGCGCAAGGCGCGGACCTGCTTGCCGATCACTGTTCGATGGGTTGCTTTGACAACTACGTTTTCCATTCTATTCTTCCTCGAGCGCCTCTCACCCTGAGCAGAAACCCTGGAAGGGCTACAGCCAAGGGGTTACCTTCGCTCTCATATTGAATTTACCCGGCGACTGCCAGGGTATTTACGCCTTACGTCTGAATAGGAACTGACCCAGTAAAATGACAGTTCCTGCGGCGATGCCTGCCACCAGGCTGGCGAGTAACACTTGACGGGTATCCATCGCCGTCTCTACCGCACCCTCGACTTGCCGCGCCAAAAGGATGCCGGTATGCACCTGTTCGGCTCTCACCTGGTTGGCGACCAAAAGACCGCTGCGGGAACCTGCGCCCATCGTCGCGCTTTGCGCCAGGATGAGGCCGGCGTGACCGTCCAAATCAGCCTGGGTTGCACGGACAGCGGCCACTGCGCTCTCATTCATGGAGAACGCTTCGGCCCGCGCGGCGCCAATGAATGTTGTCTGCGCCGATATGTTCTGGGCCGAAATTTGCAGCGCAACGCTCTGCTGCAGGTCAACTTCCCCGGCAGCCACACGACTGACTGGGCTTTGGTGAACGCGGATCAGTTCAGCTACAACCTGCTGGGTTCGCGTATGGGTCAAGTTGATGACTTGCGGCAGCGAGGTTTCTTCTTCTGAAGGCTGTGTCTTGCGGGCCATATATTTCTCCGGTTCATTACCTGGGGCTGGCAAAAAAACGCGCCTCCGCGGGGGAGACGTTTCTCAAAACGTGCTGTCATTTTAGCCGCCTTATCGAGTTTCGTCAAGGCGGGCAATCGGCGGGTATAATTGCGCTAATGCGCAAATACATCTACTTCACCGTCTTCGTCTCAGGCATGACCACTCTGGCGGCCGAATTTAGCGCCTCGCGCCTCTTGGGCAACGTCTTCGGGACGAGCAACCTGGTCTGGGCGGCGATCATTGGCCTGATCCTCATCTACCTCACCCTGGGATATTTCATCGGCGGCCGCTGGGCGGACCGATCGCCATATCCAAAAACGATGTACAGCATCCTCGCCTGGGGTGCGTTCACGCTGGGTATCGTGCCGTATATTGCCCGGCCTGTTCTGCAAGCGGCCGCGGCGGCCTTTGATGGGTTGCAGGTGGGTATCCTCCTTGGGTCTTTCGTGGCCGTCCTAGTCCTGTTCAGTGTCCCGGTCACGCTGTTGGGGATGATCTCACCCTTCGCCATCCGCCTGAGCCTACAGGATGCAAATCGCGCCGGCAACGTCTCCGGTAACATTTACGCCATCTCCACGCTCGGCTCGTTCCTCGGCACGTACCTGGCTGTGCTGGCGCTGATCCCAACCATCGGTACAACCAGGACTTTCCTGGTATTCAGCGTTTCCCTGCTGTGCGTGGCGCTGGCAGGCCTGGGCATGAGCGCGGGACGTAAAATACTGCTGCCGTATCTTTTAATGGCGGCCATTTTGGCTGGGGTTGCTTTCCTTGCCGGGCGCAACGGCATTAAAAAAACTTCCGGTCAGATATTCGAGACGGAATCGGCTTACAACTACATTCAAGTATTGGAAGTTGACGGCTACCGCTACTTGCGTTTGAATGAGGGGCAGGGCATCCACTCGATCTATCACCCGGAAACGCTCGATTATGGCGGGCCATGGCAGCAATTCCTGGTCGGGCCGTTCTTTTACCAGGACCGTCAGACTGCAGACGTGCGCCGGATCGCCATCCTCGGCCTGGCAGCCGGGACGACTGCCCGGCAGGCTGCGGCTGTCTTCCCAGATGTGATCATTGACGGCTTTGAAATTGACCCCAAAATCGAAAAAGTTGGCCGCCAGTATTTCGATATGAATCTCCCCAATTTGAATGTCATTGTACAGGATGGCCGTTGGGGGCTGGCCCACAGCCGGCAAAAGTATGACTTGGTCGGCGTGGATGCTTACCGCCCGCCCTATATCCCCTGGCACATGACCACGCAGGAGTTCTTCCAGATCGTCGCAGATCACTTGACGGAGCAGGGCGTGTTGGTCATCAACGTCGGCAGCGCCCATGGCGACCGGCGTCTGATTGATGGCTTGGCGACTACCATCGGGACGGTTTTCCCCTCCGTATACGTGGTGGACATTCCCGGTACGTTCAACTCGATGATCTACGCCACGCGCCTGCCAACCGACGCAGCGAACCTGGACGAAAACCTGCTTGCCCTTTCGAGGCACGGGGACGCGTCTCCGCTCTTGCTGGCATCCATCTCCCTGGCCCGGGCGAACCTCCAGCCCCTGCCTTCGTTAGGCCTTCGGCAGTACACGCGGGTCTTTAGCGATGACCTGGCGCCGATCGAATGGATCACCAACGACATGATCCTGAACTTCGTCCTGCATGGCGAAGTGGAAACCCTCCATTGACGCTCTCCCTCACCCTTGCTTCCCTGCCCCCATTACTCCCCTGCACTCTTGCCCCCGGCTTCTCTTCTCCCATGAAAACCGCCTTTCTCTCCTACCTCATCACCCTGCTCGTCCCCGTTGCGCTGGTCGTCCTCGGTGTGCGCCTCCTGCTCACGCCGCTGTACTTGCATATAGAATACCGCATCCCCGGTTTTCCGACGGATAAGTATGGCTTCACCCTCCAGGATCGTCTGCATTGGTCGAAAATTGCGCTTCAGTACCTGGTCAATGATGCAGATATAGATTTCCTGGGCGACTTGGCTTTTTCGGACGGTACACCTGTTTATAATGCCCGCGAACTGGTTCACATGCAGGATGTCAAGAAGGTGGTCCAGCCGGTGCTTAAAATTGGTTATGGCCTCTGGTCCATCATTCTGGGGCTGGGGATATGGGCGCGGTGGAGGAACTGGTGGCCGGATTATCGTCGCGGACTTGGGCGCGGCGGCTGGCTGACGGTCGGGTTAGTGGCTGCCATCGCCATCTTCGCCGAGGTCAGTTTCTGGCAATTCTTTACCTATTTCCATGCCCTCTTCTTCGAGGGCGATTCGTGGCTGTTCTATCATTCTGATACCCTTATCCGTTTGTTCCCTATTCGTTTCTGGCAGGATACCTTTATCATTGTCGGCGTCATCGCGGTGGGCGGCGGGCTGGGATTGGCGCTGGGGCTGAGGCCAAAAGCAAGATAGGGTGTTATGTATGTATGTCGTAGGTCACGGCATATCGTGTCCCTGCGTGGTGTATAATTCTTTCAAAGGAGCAGACAGATGTCAGAATTCTTACCGAGTAGGTACTTCGCATCGTTACAAGACCGCGTGGCAATTGTCACCGGAGGCGCTCAGGGCATTGGCAAGGCCATTGCCGAGAGATTGGCCCGCTACGGGGCAAACGTCGTCGTGGCTGACTTGCGGGTTGAAAAGGCCGAGGCGACCGCCAGCGAAATAACTGCAAATACCGGCCGGCGGGCGATTGCCGCCCAGGTGGACGTAGCCGATAACGCCAGCGCCAGGGCGCTGATCGGCCGTGTCGTCGAGGAGTTTGGCCGCGTGGACATACTGGTGAATAATGCCGGCATCACCCGTGACAATCTCATCCTGCGCATGAAAGAGGAAGATTGGGATTTGGTGCTGAACATCAACCTCAAAGGTGCTTTTAATTGCTCTCAAGCGGTTGTCCGGACGATGATGAAACAGCATTATGGCCGTATTGTCAATATCACATCTGTTTCAGGCGTGAGCGGCCAGGCGGGGCAGACGAACTACTCTTCCTCGAAAGCCGGCCTGATTGGCTTCACCAAAGCCCTGGCCAAGGAAGTCGGCTCCCGCAATATTACCGTGAACGCCGTAGCGCCGGGATTCATTGAGACCGACCTGACTGCAGGTCTGCCCCAGGAACTTAAGGACGCGGCGATCAAATTGACGCCGGTGGGCAGGTTTGGAAAGCCGGAGGATGTGGCCGTTGCCGTAGCCTTTTTTGTCTCCGACGAGGCAGCATTCATCACCGGCGAGATATTAAAGGTGGATGGCGGCATGATAATTTAATTTCCGGAATAATCATATTCGCCACAATCTCTTGGATGTCCAGCAGTGCAACTGCTATCACATCCATATAGAAACAAAGGGACGACTCGCAATGGCATATTGAAAACGGAGGCTTTAATGACCGATTATCGTTCTAAAGGCAAGACCACTCTGGCTGCTGATGTTATCCTGATCATTGCCCGCATGGCGGCCCTGGAAGTGGAAGGCGTTTATGGCCTGGCGGCCGTGCGCGGCGGCGTCAACCGTCTGTTTGGCCGCGGCCATGACGGGGTGCGGATGGAGATCGAGGATGATAACGTCTTCGTTGATATCTATCTGGTGCTGAAGAACGATGTCAATATCCGCGAAGTCAGCCGGAAAGTCCAACTTCAGGTGGCGCGCGCCATCATTGAAATGACCGCGCTCGAAGTCGGCCACGTTAATATCCACATCGAGGATATTCACTACCCAAACAATGAGGGTTAACAGTTTATGAAAGCACGAACCAGGGCGCGCGGTTTAGCCCTGCAAGTACTTTACGAAATTGACCTGGTCGGCCATCCCCCGCTGGATGTTCTTAAAGAACGCCTGGAGACCGAGCCCCTCAGCGATGATCTGGCTGAATTTGCCCGCCAGATTATCTTTGGCGTTCTCCCAATTCGTGAACAACTGGATATCATCTTGACCAAATATGCGCCTGAATGGCCGCTCGATCAGATCGCGATCATTGACCGGAACATCCTGCGTTTGGCTGCCTGGGAATTTGGCGTGCAAAAATACACGCCTGTCAAGGTTGCCATCAACGAGGCAGTCGAACTGGCCAAGCAATATGGCTCGGACAATGCCGCGCGCTTTGTCAACGGTGTGCTCGGCAGCCTGGCCGCTCATCAGAACGAAATCTTTCAGGTATTTCAAGTAACAAAAAAAGGCAAATAGTATTTATGGAATTGCTGGGTGTCGGTCCCCTTGAACTGCTGCTCATAATGCTCCTCGGGCTGATTCTTCTGGGACCAAAAGATATGGAGAAGACAGCTAAGACAATCGGCAAGGGGTTGAATCAACTCGTCCGCTCCGATACCTGGAAAACAATGACCCAGGCAACTCAAAAGCTGCGCACATTACCTCAACAACTGATGCGTGAGGCGAATCTGGAAGAACTGTCGTCAGGCCTTCAGCAAAAAACGATCTCCCAGCAGCTTTCCAGGACAGTCCAGGAAATCCAGAAACCGTTTGAGGCTTGGACAACTCAACCTGCGCCGGTCACGAATGCTCCTGAGAATCCACCGGAACCCACAAAGCCTCTTGCAGCGCAAGAAAAGAGCGACGAAGTAACCTCTCAATAAGTCGGGGAGATTGTCGGGTTGCGGATGGATTTTGCCTGTCCACAACCCCACAGCTCCTCATTATTGCGAAGTTACGCGACGAAACATGGCTTCGAGGTTTTATGCGGAAATTCTTCATCATAGCCTGGCGAATCATCTCCTTCCCTTTTCGGGCAATTGGATGGCTTGTCGCCCTGCCGTTCAAACTATACAAAAAAGCCTACACCTTCCTGACCGACGAACCCGAAGACCGGCCAATTGGGGAGGCCTTTGCCGACAGCCTCACAAAGCCGGGCGCTTTACTTGATCATCTGGATGCACTTCGCAAACATCTATTCCGGATGTTGCTCGCAATCGTCTTGGGGATTTTACTGTGTGCAACCTTTACGACCCAGATCATTGACTTTCTATCGAAACCAATCGGAGGCATTAGTGCGCTTAAGGCCATTGATGTGACCGAATCGGTGGGCGTGTACATGCGCGTGGTTTTGCTGGGGGGCTTCACAGTCGTATTACCTTATATTGCTTTCGAGGTCTGGTTGTTCGCCGCACCGGGATTGAGCGCAAGGGCGCGACGCATGGGCCTGTTGGGCATTCCTCTGGCTGGGATTTTCTTCGTGGGCGGGATGGCATTTTCCTATATCTTCCTGCTACCGACCGCGTTGCCTTTTTTGCTCAACTTCATGGGAATCCAGACCATCCCACGCCCATCCTCGTATATCAATTTCGTTACCGGTCTCTTATTCTGGCTTGGCGTCGCCTTCGAATTTCCGCTTGTCATCTACGTGTTGACTCTGATGGGCATCGTAAAGCCGCGCTTTCTGGCTCACAACTGGCGTATTGCGGTGTTGGTGATCGCCGTCCTGGCCGCAGCGATCACGCCGACGGTTGACCCGGTCAACATGGCGCTGGTCATGGGCCCGATGGTTCTGCTCTATTTTCTCAGCATCGGCCTGAGCTACATGGCCATGATTGGGCGGAGACGCCAGTCCACGGAGAGGATATGAAAAATCAACCCGCCAACCACCTAATTTTTCGACTGGCTGTCCTGACCAGCCTGATCGCGCTGTTACTGAATAGCTGCACGCTTTCGCCGATTGATATTTTTGGCATCCTCCCGGCGACCCCCACCCTGCCGTTCATCATCCCGCCCACGGCCACGCCCCAGCCCCATGCAGAAGTAACTTTCGAGGTGAGTCTGCCGGCGCCTTTGCTGCCGGGCGAGACGCTTTTCCTGAGCCTCGTGGATGAAGTCACCGGCCTGGCGTTGAACGCCGTCAATTATCCCATGCAAGGCAGGGATGCGTTGCATTATAGCCTCGCCCGACCGCTGCCGGTGAACAGTGTGGTGAAATACCGCTACCTGCGGGAGACGACACTGCCCATCTTTGAGCATAACTCGGCCGATCAGGCTGTACGCTACCGCATGGTCTATGTCACCGGCCCGCTGGCGGCGCAGGATGTGGTCGCTGGTTGGAACGATAGCCCGTTCTCAGGTCAAACTGGCCGCATCGTTGGTCAGGTGGTCAACGCTGCGGACGGAACACCCATCCCCGACATCCTGGTAGCCGCCGGTGGTTTGCAGACCTTGACCGATTCAAGCGGTAATTTTTCTCTCGAAGACCTGCTGCCTGGAACGCACAACCTGGTGGCTTATGCCCTGGACGGGATGTACCAGACCTTTCAGCAAGGCGCGGTCGTGGCGGAGGGTAAGCCTACGCCGGTCAAGGTCACGTTGACTCCCGCCGCGCTGGTCAACGTCGTCTTTACCGTGATCGTACCCCGTAACACCGTCCCGACCGCGCCGATCCGCCTGGCCGGCAATCTCTATCAATTGGGGAATACCTTTGGCGACCTGGAGGGGGGGTTGAGCACGGTCGCCACGCGTATGCCGGTGCTTGCGCCGCTGCCGGATGGCCGCTTTACGCTCTCTTTGATGCTGCCGGCCGGAGCAGATATCCGCTATAAATACAGCCTGGGGGACGGATTCTGGAACGCTGAGCACAGGCAGAACGGCGAGTTTGTCGTCCGCCAGTTGATTGTCCCGCCGGCCAGCGCCATTGTCGAGGACGTAGTCGAAACCTGGCAGGCTGGCCCCTCGGCGCCGATCCTGTTCGATGTCAGCGCGCCGGTCAATACGCCGGTTACGGATGTGGTTTCCATTCAATTCAACCCGTATGGTTGGACTGTGCCGATCCCGATGTGGCCGCTTGGGGACAACCGTTGGGTCTATATGCTCTTCAGCCCATTGAACATGCTGGGTTCGTTCGAATACCGCTATTGCCGCAACGATCAGTGCGGCAGCGCGGATGATCTGGCCACACCACCCGGGCGGCGCGGCCGGCTGGTCGCCACCAGCCTGACTGCGCAAAACCTGCAGGATACGGTCAATGGTTGGACCTGGCTGCCGGCCTCCACGCCTGGCACGCTGGTCGGCCTGCAGGTGGCTCCCCGCGCGGCCGGCTTCTGGGCTGGCATTGAACTCCAGGCTTATTATGATCCCTCATGGCAGGCGTTCATGCCCCAGGCCTTTCAAAACATCCAGGCAATCGGTTCGAATTGGGTCGTTTTAACGCCCACCTGGACTTATAGCCGCCTCTTCCCGCTTGTCTTTACACCTGTAGCGGGGAACGATCCGCTCACAGCCGATACGCAAGAGACCATCAGCCGGGCGCGCGCGCTCAACCTGAACGTCGGACTCTTCCCATCTGCCAATTTCCCAATCTCAGCGGATGAGTGGTGGGCTGCCTCGCCGCGCGACGCCGGTTGGTGGGACGCCTGGTTTGCGCGTTACCAGGCCTTTGCCGTCTATTATGCCGACCTGGCAGCGAAGTCCGGCGCGGGGAGCCTCATCCTGGGCGGTGAGTGGCTGGCTCCGGCCCTGCCCGGCGGCCGGCTGGCCAATGGGGTCAACTCCAACGTTCCCGCTGATGCAGATGCGCGCTGGCGTAACCTGTTGGCGGAGGTGCGCAATCACTATGGCGGCAGTATTTACTGGGCCTTGCCCTACCCCGCCGGTTTTCAGACCGCGCCGGATTTCATCAAAGAGTTGGACGGCATCTACCTGCTCTGGTACGCACCCTTGAGCATTTCGGCGGTGGCCTCAGTCGAAGAGATGCAGGTTCAGGCCGGGCAATTGCTGGATCGGGATATTCTGCCTTTTCAGTCAGCCCTGCAAAAGCCGCTGGTGCTGGCCGTGGCTTATCCCTCGGTCTCCGGTGCGGCGAGTGCCTGTCTGCCGGATGGTAGGGGCGGCTGCCTGCCCTGGACGGCGCTCAGCCAGCCGGCGCCGGATAATCCGGCTTTCAATGTGGATATGAAAAGCCAGGCAGATATCTACCAGGCGCTGCTAAATGCAGTCAATTCGCGGGCATGGATCGCGGGTTTCATCAGCCGCGGCTATTACCCGCCAACGCTCTTGCAGGATAAATCGGCTTCTATCCATGGCAAACAGGCTGCGGATATCCTGTGGTATTGGTATCCACGGCTGTTAGGAAATGTGAAGTAATTTTATCCTTCGCCCGATAGCTCTGCTTTCTTGGCGGCCAATTGCGCCATCATCCAGTCAATGATCGCGATCTGAGCGGCGACTGTATTGTCTGGGGGAACTGGCGTGGGTGTGGGCGTTGGAGTGGGTGTCGGTGTGGGGGCAGGTTCCAGCTTCAGCCAGGCGCGCATGTCCGCTGCTGTGCCATTGAAAACGTTCAGGTCTACGCTATTGGCGGAGGTACCATATTCCTTGGCGCGTCCCGGAAAATTGACCTCACAGGCGTATTGGTAAATCGTCCAGTCGTCTTTTTTACGGGTTTTTGGCATTCCGGGGTTCTTGTCTGGCGAAGGCTCCTTCCAGTACTGGGCAATCCACAGAGGGTAATCTTTCATCCAATCGCCGTATGGACTCAGATCTGCGTCGTAGTGCGATGGGTTGGTGTATAGGAGGACGATTTTTCCTGTTTTGGCGCGCACATATTCGATCCATTTGCGCGCCGAACTTGCGAATGGGGCGCCCATCGTGTTGCCGATACCCTCGAAGTCCAAGGCGTAGAAATGGAAACCGAACCCACTCACAACCGAGATGAAAAAGTCGGCTTGGGGTTGCCACTCGTATTCCGAACGCAGATAGTGATATGCGCCGCGCAGCGGGACTTTCTGGACTCCGGCCCAGATCTCGGCAAATTTGTTGTCTTTGACAGTGCCTTCGCTGGCTTTCATGATGGCAAAATCAATCTGGCCGGTTGCTTTTGACGGATCAAAGGCCACATCCCACCTGCTCAAGTCAACGCCATGTGCTCTGGTCATAGTTTTTCCTTTCTTGAATAATGGTAGCCAGTAGGCTACCATTAGAGAACCAAACGGACGGTTGCGGCTGCCGACCGAGTACATCGTCCCGACACTTGCACCTGCTGCAAGTGCAGGTGTGTCCTTGCTGGAGGTGCTGCCATAGGCCTACTCGGCGCAAGGCCTATCGGGCAGCCACGCGATGATTTTATCGCAAAATAACCTTTGATGGAGGGAGAAAATTGTATGTGGGTTTATAATTTAGGCGTTCTCATCGGAGTGCAAAATCTCCTGATTTTGCAATGAGTATTAATCTCTCGATTTTGCCAAATGGAGGAGAAATGTCTAAAAGCAAGATAAGGTCCCGTATTTTGATCTGGGTGGTCAGTGTGCTGGTCGTTCTGACCCTGCTGCTGACCACCTTTGGCGTTTACAGCGCCCGTCGTTCCTTCCCGCAGGTGGAGGGTCAAATCCAGCTCAAGGGACTGGACGGCGCGGTGGGTGTCTACCGCGACAGCCTGGGCATCCCGAACATCTATGCCACCAGCGCGCATGACCTGTTCATGGCCCAGGGCTACGTCCACGCCCAGGATCGCTTCTGGCAGATGGACTTCTGGCGGCACGTTGGCTCCGGGCGGCTGTCCGAGATGTTCGGCGAGTCGCAGCTTAAGACAGATGCCTTCCTGCGCACGTTGGGCTGGCGACAGCTTGCTGAACAGGAATACGCCGTTGCAGACCCGGGCGCTATAGCCATGCTCGAGGCTTACGCGCAGGGCGTCAATGTTTACCTGGCCGAACATGGCGGGACCAAACTCAGCCTGGAGTACGGCGTCTTGAAACTGCTAAACCCGGACTACAAGCCTGAACCCTGGACTCCGGTGCATACGCTGACCTGGGCCAAATCCATGGCCTGGGACCTGGGCGGTAATATGGGCGCCGAGATCGAGCGCGCCATACTGCTCAAGACTCTGCCGGTGGAGTACGTGGACGAACTCTACCCACCCTACCCAGACAACCATCCTGTCATCGTCCCGGCCATCGGCGGATTTTCGAGTGGCGAGATGCGGGTTGCGGGATACGATCCGCAACTCCTAACCCCTAACTCGCAACTCGCAACCATCGCAGCCCGTTTCGCTTTGCTCGACAGCCTGCTTGGCCCGGCCGGTGGGGAGATCGGCTCCAATAACTGGGTGATCGCCGGTTCCCGCACTGCCAGCGGCATGCCCTTGCTGGCTAATGATCCCCACCTGGGCATCCAGATGCCGTCCATCTGGTATCAGATTGGCCTGCACTGCCGGCCTAAGAACGAGGCCTGTCCTTACGCGGTGACCGGCTTCTCCTTCGCGGGTGTGCCGGGCGTGGTCATCGGCCACAATGACCGCATCGCCTGGGGCGTGACTAACGTCGGTCCCGACGTGATGGACCTGTTTATCGAGAAGATCAATCCCGATAACCCGAACCAGTATGAATACATGGGCAAGTGGATGGATATGGAGATTCATACCGAAATCATCCTGGTCGGCGGCGGCGAGCCGCTGGAATTGATTGTCCGCACGACAATCCATGGCCCGATCATTTCCGACAGCTACGGTCCGCTCATGCAGCAGGTCGAGGCCGGCAAGCAGTCTTTCACCGAAAAAGCCGGTATTGACCTGCCTGAGCGGTATGCCATCGCCTTGCGTTGGACAGCCCTCGAACCCACCCAGCTCTTCAACGCCATCTGGGGCTTCAGTAGAGCGCAGAACTGGGAAGAGTTCCGCACGGCAGCGCGCGACTTCGTCGTCCCGGCCCAGAACCTGGTCTACGCGGATGTGAACGGCAACATTGGCTACCAAATGCCCGGCAATATCCCGCTGCGCAAGAACGGCGATGGCCGCCTGCCTGTGCCAGGTTGGACGGGCGAATACGACTGGCAAGGTTACATCCCCTTTGAAGAACTGCCCTACGTTTACAACCCGGCTTCCGGTTACGTTGCCACGGCCAACAACCAGGTCAATCCCTGGGATTATCCCTACCTGATCACCACCGATTGGGATTTTGGCTTCCGCGCCCAACGCATCGTGGAGATGATCGAGAACGCCCCCGGCGCGATTGATATTGCTTACGTCCAGAAGATGCACGGTGACAACTACGACGCCAGCGCAGCTGTCCTCCTCCCGTTATTAATGCAGGTGGACTTGGACGACAAAAAGCTGGAAGAGATGCGCGCCATCTTCAATGGCTGGGACTATCAGGACAGCATGGACTCACCGCCGGCCGCGCTGTATGCTGCCTTCTGGCGCCGAATCCTGGCCAACACCTTTGGCGATGACCTGCCCGAGGACCGCCAACCGGGCGGTTCCAGCCGCTGGTTCGAAGTTGTACGCAACATAGCCGAGCAGCCCAACAGCCACTGGTGGGACTCGCAATTGACCACCGACAAAGTCGAGACGCGTGAGGATATCTTCAAGCAATCCTTCGCCCAAGCTGTCGCTGATGTGCAGGAAGCCCTGGGTAAAGACCCGGCCAAATGGCGCTGGGGCGACCTGCACACCTCCACCTTCGAGAACCAGACGCTTGGCAAATCCGGTGTGGCGCCGATCGAAGCCCTGTTCAACCGTGGGCCATTCCCCACCGCGGGCGGCGCTTCGATTGTGAACGCTACCGGCTGGAATGCATCCAAAGGTTTCGAGGTCACCTCCGTCCCCTCCATGCGCATGATCGTTGACCTGGGCGACCTGCGCAATTCGCTCACTGTGCATCCCACCGGCCAATCCGGCCACGCCTATCATCCCCACTATATTGACATGGCTGATCTTTGGCGCAATATCTTGTATTACCCGATGTTGTGGAACGAACAGGCGGTGGTCAGCAACGCTGAAGCACACTTAAAATTGGTGCCGTAACAACGTTTCCACGCAATTGGTTTTTTTCTACTCGTTACTTTTCACTCGTTTCTCTCTCCTCGCCTTCACAGCCTCCACCACCATCGGCACGATTGAAATGAGGATGATGGCCATGATAACCAGCGAGAAGTTGTGCTTGACGAAGTCAATATTGCCGAAGAAAAAACCGGCCGCCACGAACAGCGCCACCCAGACAATCCCGCCGAACACGTTGTAGGAAATAAAATAACCATACGACATCCTGCCCACCCCGGCCACGAAAGGGGCGAAGGTGCGCACGATAGGCACAAAGCGCGCCAGGAAAATGGTCTTGCCGCCATGCTTCTCGAAGAAGGCGTGCGTGCGCTCCATGTATTCCTTTTTGATCCATTTGATCTCGCCGCTGAAGGCACGAGCCCCGATGGCGTGACCGATCCAGTAGTTGACCGTATCGCCCAGGATGGCTGCCGCGGTCAGCAAAATGAAAAGCACGAACGGGTTGAGCGCCCCCAGCGCGGCAAACGTCCCGGCGGCGAAGAGCAGCGAATCGCCGGGCAGGAAGGGGGTCACCACGAAGCCGGTCTCCAGGAAAATGACGAAGAAAAGCAGAGCATAGGTCCATACGCCGTAAGTGGAGATGACATCCCTCAGGTATATGTCCAGGTGAAAAAAAATGTCAACGACTTGAAGAAGAATTTGCATGATCTATCCTTATTTTGAAGTAGGCTGGGCGATTATACAACATTATCTCATGGTGTAACCGGCCTGAGCTTTCGGTTGAGCAGCACCAGGGTGATTAGCGTGAACGCGGACAGGATGACCAGCAGGCTCACACCGGCAATGCTGATCGAAGTGCCCAGCACATCCGGGCTTGCCCCGGCGAGGAAGGCGCGCAAGCCTCCGAACACGATCATCACCGTCATGCCGTTCCACAGGCCGTGAATGCTGACGGATAGCGCGTATGAGCCGATCAGACGCAGGATACGACGTTCCTGCCAGGCCGAGGCGATTCCCCAGCCCATCAGCCCGGTTGCCAGGATGTGCATAAGGCTCCCGCCAGCGCGTGCCACGGCCAACACACTCCAGTCTTCTCCGGCGCTGCTGGCCGCCACCAAGCCCTCCACCAGCGCGAATCCCGCCCCGCTCAATATGCCCAGTGCGAAACCCTGGGCCGGGCTGCGCAGACGACCCGCCAGCAACCAAACCGCGATGGGCTTGACCAGCTCCTCGATCAACGGCACCAGGCCCGCCATGACGAAGACTGCCAGCAGGATCACGAGCGGATTCATCAGGTAGGGTGCAAGGACTGCCAGGATGGTATCCAGGTCTCTGGCTGAGGCTAATTGTGTCTCGATCTGCGTAAAAGTCCCCATCCATTCGGGGTGGAAAGCCAGCAGGCCGAGGCCTAAGACCGCCAAGCTGAGGTAGATCACGGATTCGGCCAATGCGGCCAGGCCCGGGCCGGCCAGCATCCCTATCCCGAAGGTGCCCCACAGGCGCTGGCGGGAGCCGAGCGGCAGGCCGCCCAGGCCGATCCAGAGCAGGGTCAGTACGGGCAGGGCAATCGCTGGCAGGTAGAAGAGCGGCGTCACAGGCCAGCTTACCTCGAGGTGGTTCCCCGGCCAGGCGCCCAAAAGGACTGAAATAACCCAAAGCGCCAGGATCACGATTACCTGCCAGAAGCGGATCGGGCGAATGGAAGCCGGTTGTATGGATTTAGCGCTTATTCTACGCAGGCTGTAGTACAGCGATGGTGTCAGCAATACCGCACAAAGGAACAATCCGTTAGCAAGGAGGAAATCACTGTCAGGCGCGGCAGCGAGATTTTGGAAAAGCGCTGGCCGGCCCAGTGCGAGTACGCCCGAAAGGAGCATGAACATCCCGCCGCTGAATGTGAAAAGAATCCCCAGCCCGCTGAAGATGGCGAGGAATAGAGAGGGGAGGTGGTAAGATCGGCTTTGCATTTTGTCCTTTAGGGGTTACCTATCTTTCTTGTAACAGCCTGCCGGAAGCGGAGTCGGCTTCAGCCGACTTTCATGAACTCAGCAGGGGGATTCATCCCCTGATGAGCTGGCTGCCGTTGGTGCCCGGCCCCGCGTTGGACATGCCGACCACGCCCGGCCTGTCGAAACGCAGGGAAACGTGATCGTCAATCGTAAATCATTTCGATAGCGCCGCTTGCAACTGCTGGAACGAGGACATCTGTGCGATGCAGCGCAGGAACTCGCCCAGCGAGGCGCTTTGGGCGCGCAGTTGACGCACTGCCGGGCCGACCGGGTCTGCGCCCGCCGCGCCGCCGGGAATATCCGCATACGCGCCGTAGAAGGCGAAATAAGCCTGGTTGAGCTTGCGGATGGGATAACCGTTCTCCCAAAAGAGTTGGCGGCGCAATTCCATATAAGCCTCGGCCTCTTCGATCTTGTCCTCGGCCAGCAGATTATCCACAGTCACGCGCGTGGCGTGCATCTCGGTGCGGAAGTCGAAGGGCTTGCGCAAGTCGTTCGGGTCGGGGCGGCCCAGCGGCAGGGCGATCTGCACGGTTTGAGGCATGAGGGCTTGAGTCAATTCGGGGTAGTAACGCTGGATGATGAGCGCCCCGATCTCGCCTCCGGCGATGGAGGCGGTTGTCTCGTTCATGGTGCGCAGTTCGGAGGTGGTTTCGTAGTTCAATCCCAACGGCCGCAGGGTGAGCCAGTTGTGGATCCACTCGTGGGCGATGGTGTTCGTAAGCCAATCCAGGGAAGTGGTGCGCATCACCATGGTCGGATACGAGCCGATGCCGCCCACCGGCACGACCAGCGAGGAGACATTGAGGGCTTTGTCCACCTGCGCTTCGAGTGCGGCCTGGTGGTCAACAGTCAGGTCGGGCAGCAGTGAAATGCTGGCATCCTCTTGGATCTTGTCGCGCGGCGAGACGATCAGGTTGTAGGGTAGCGGGCTGATGTGAAATAGGACCGGCGGGATGGGCTGGCCACCGGTTGTCAGGCCCAGCTCGCTCACCAGGGCGCTGATTTGTTCCTGCAGCACAGCTTCGGCGATTGGAGCCAGTTCGCCCTGCCGCGCGTAGAGACTCGCCAAGGTTGCCCGCAGGCCGGCCGAGACGGCCTGCGGGTTTTTCACCTGCGGGTTGGCGTAGATCAGTTTGAGTTTGTTCTCGTCCTGTAAAATCTGTTCTGTCAGGCGCAGGTAATCGCGGACGATCTGGCGCTGGGCGCTTTCATTGAAATAAAAGGGGGTTCCGCTGGCCGCTTGGGCGAATTTGACGCCGAAGGCGTCCAGCGTCCAATCGAAGTAATCGAATTCGACCGGGCGGGTGAAGGCGCGCGTGCGGTCGATCGCATCGGAGGGGGCCAGCAGGGTGCTGCCGCCGAGCAAGGCGCTGAGACAGATGGCAAAGACGGCGATTTCGACCTTATGTAGGATGTGAACAAACATGCGGGTGATTATAACCACAAATAAGAAACAGAGACGACCTTTCGGGTCGTCTCTGTACGAAGTATGATGCGCATTGGTAAACGGAATATGGTGCGAAGGTTTACTTGCCTCTCAAATACTCATCCATCGCTATGGCAGCCTTGCGGCCGGACACCATGGCCGTGACCACCAGGTCGGGACCAGTGACGACATCGCCGCCGGCGAAGACGCCCGCCCGGCTGGTGGCGCCGGTCTCTTTGTCCACCACGCTGATCAGGCCCCAGTCGTGCGTCTCCAGGCCGGGGGTGGACTCGCCGATGACCGGGTCCGGCCAGTAGCCAAGGGCCTTGATGGCCGTATCGGCGGCCACAGAGAAATTCGAGCCTTCGATCGGCACCGGCTTGCGGCGGCCTTTGGCGTCCGGCTCGCCCAGTTTCATTTCGATGCACTCGATGGCAGCCAGTTGGCCGTCTTCACCGGCGATGAATTTCACCGGTTGGGTTAAAAAGCGGTACTGGGCGCCTTCTTCTTTCGCCATCTGGCGGTCTTTCTTGCCGCCGGGCATTTCCTTTTCAGTGCGGCGGTAGAGGCAGATGACCTGTTCCGCGCCAATGCGCAGGGCGGTGCGCAGGCAGTCGGAAGCCGTATCGCCGCCGCCGATGACCGCCACGCGTTTGCCGATGGAAGGTCGCTCGCGCTGATCTTCCGGGAGCAGGTTCAGGTCGGTGTTGCCGCGCATCAGGAAATCGGTGGCTTCGTATACGCCGGGCAGGTCTTCGCCGGGCACTTCCATCTTGGCGTCGATGCCAACGCCCACGCCGATGAACACGGCCTCGAAACCTTCTTTGAACAAGTCATCAATGGTCTTGTCATTACCGATATAGGTGTTACCGACGAATTTGGCGCCCGCCTTTTCGTAATCGCCCCAGCGGCAGAAGAAGACTTCCTTGGCCAGTTTGAAGTTGGGGATGCCATAGACGAGCAGGCCTCCGGGGGCCGGCTTGCTATCGAAGAAGGTTACGGCATGGCCTTTCTGGATCAGACTCTCAGCGCAACCCAGGCCGGCCGGGCCCGCGCCGACGATGGCGACTTTCCTGCCGCTTGGCGGGCCGACCGGGATGGCCACACCCTCCATCTTGCGCTCGTAGCAGGTGACGAAGGTTTCCAGCGGGCCGCACAGCACCGGTTCGTGGGTCTTGTTGAGTACGCAGGAACCCTGGCAAAGTTGTTCGTGCGGGCAAACACGTGAGCAAATTTCAGGCAGTGAACTGGTTTGCCGGTACAATTGAGCGGCTTCGACATACCGCCCTTGTTCGATCAGCCACATGGCTGAGGGGATGTCGTTGTGGCACGGGCAGGCCAACATGCACGGCGCCGGGTCGGGGCAGTGAATGCAGCGCGAAGCTTCCAGCATGGCCCGATCCGAATCAAGTGGGATGACTACATCGCCAAAGTCACATACCCGTTCTGTTGCTGAGCGCAGGGTCAGGTCCTGGTAGGGCATGTAGACGCGCGCTTTGCGGTCTATTTCCAAATATTCGCCAGGGATCGTTTGCATTGAGCCTCCAACATGTTGACAATACCAATAGTATCAATAACATGATACCCAATCTTTTATTCGACACACAGGCTTTAATGTCACCAATGCTTGCGACAATAATCACAATGTATTATATAAGATTCCTGTCAAAAAGGGTGCGGGATTCACTCATTTCCTGTGACATAACCCTGTTTCCGAATAAAATTGAGTTATATCCCGTTAATAGAGTAGCAGCCAAGAGCAGAAAGGATGGACGGCGTTGATGACATCTCCTGCGGAAACCGAAGCCAGCCTGGTCGCAAAGGCGCAAAAAGGTGACCGCAGTGCTTTTGGGGAACTAGTCCGCCGCCACCAGGCTGGTGTGGTGAACGTGGTCTACCGACTGTGCGGCGACGTACAACTGGCTGAAGATGCCGCCCAGGAAGCTTTTATCCGCGCCTGGCTGAAGCTGGCATCCTACCGCCCGGTCTCTCCCCTGCGCAACTGGCTGTACCGCATCGCCGTCAACGCCGCGCTGGACACGCTGCGCCACTCGCCGGGTTCATCCTCATCCTGGCTGTAATCATGACCTTTGTCCGCTACGTGTCGGAAACCGCAATCCTCCGCATGGTGGACGATTATGAGCAGACCGGCACCAGGGTTGGCTTCAAGCAGGGCTGGAAACTGGGCTGGTCGCGGCGCGCCTTCCGCATGTGGGTGATTGACCTGATCATCAGCCTGCCGGCCATCCTCTTCGTTTTGCTGATCATTGGCGTGGGTGTGCTGTTCTTCTTCAGTGTGGAGAGTGGCAGCAACGGTCTGGCCTTCGGCGGGACGGTCGCCGCCATCGGGTGCGCCTTTCTGTTCATCTTCGCCTTCATCATCCTGATGATCTTCCTGGGCCTGCTGCGCCAATTCTTCGTGCGGGAAGCGGCGCTGGAGGATGCCGGCGTGGGTGAGTCTTTCAGCCGCGGCTGGGCAATGTTCAAACGCAACTGGAAGAGCGCCGCGCTGATGTGGCTGGTCATGCTCGGCATCGGCATCGGCTTCGGGATCGGTGTGATGCTCCTATTCTTCCTGCTCATTCCAGTTTACCTGATTACCGGACTGGCGGGCCTGATCGTCGCCGCCATCCCTGGCCTGGTCGCCTTTGGCGTCACCAGTCTCTTCGCCAGCGGTCCTCTGACTTGGATCATCGCCATCCTCGTCGCCCTGCCGTTCTTCTTCCTGGTGCTGTTCTCGCCTCTATTCCTGATTAGCGGCTGGTACAATATCTACGAATCCAGCGTCTGGACACTCACCTACCGGGAAATCAAAGCCCTGGAAACGCTCACCCCCGTTGAAGCGACTCTTTAGCAAATCAAGCAAAAAATTTCGAGACTATCAAATATCTTTATTTTACGGAGGAAGAAACGATAATGAAGAAAAAGACGTGGATCATCATTGGCGCGGTTGTGATCATTGCGCTAATCGCGGGCGCATTCTGGCTCAACACCCGTAATCAGGTTGCAGCCGCTGGTCAATTTCAGACGGTTAAGGCTGAACGCGGCTCGCTGACCGCCACCATCGGGGCGACCGGTACGGTGCGCGCCCACCAGACCGCCATCCTGACCTGGCAAACCAGCGGCAGCGTGGAAAAGGTAAATATCATCATCGGAGACTCGGTTGCGGCGGGCGACGTGCTGGCAACGCTTGCGGAGACTTCCCTGCCCCAAAACGTCATCCTGGCGCAAGCCGACCTGGTGACTGCCCAGCGCAATCTGGATAATCTGCTTGACTCCAACACACAGCGTGCCCAGGCGCAAGTGAACCTAGTCCAGGCTCAAAAAAGTTACAACAGCGCCAAAGCCACCCTGGATGGCTTGCTGGGTGCAAACCGCGGCGGCACCTCGGCCGACATTCAGAACGCCCAGGCGAAATACACCCTGGCGCAGAAGAGTTACGATCAGGCCAGGACAGCCTATGATTACGTAAAAGACCTGCCGGATGACGATGCGCGCAAAGCCCAGGCGTACACGAACCTCTACAACGCCGAGCAGTCGCTCAAAAGCGCCCAGAACAATTTGAATTTCTTCCTGCTCGTACCCGGCAGCCGCGATATAGATGCAGCCCGCGCCAATCTCGCCCTGGCTCAAGCGCAATTGGAAGACGTTCAACGCGAGTGGGAGCGTTTGAAGGACGGTCCGGCTGCGGCAGATGTCGAAGCCGCGCGTGCCAAAATAGCTGCCATCCAGGCGACTTTGAACATGGCGCGCCTGACAGCGCCCTTTGCCGGGACAATCAATGTTGTGAACGTAATGCCAGGTGATCAGGTCAAAACCGGCGCAAATGGTTTTCGTCTCGACGACCTTTCACTTCTCCTGGCAGATGTGCAGGTCTCAGAAGTGGATATCAACAGCGTCAAGGTTGGGCAGCCGGTGGTCATCACCTTTGATGCCATCTTCGGCAAGGAATATCACGGTCAGGTGACCCAGGTAGCCCAGGTCGGGGATGTTGCCCAGGGCGCGGTCAACTTTACTGTCACAGTCGAGATAAGCGACGCAGATGCTCAGGTCAAACCCGGCATGACTGCCGCCGTCAACGTGGTGGTCAATGCTCTGAAAGACGTATTGCTGGTGCTCAACCGGGCCGTGCGCCTGGTGGACGGCCAGCGCGTGGTCTATGTGCTGCGCTATGGTCAACCCGTGGAAGTCAAGATCACGCTCGGCGCGTCGTCCGACACGGTGAGTGAGGTTGTGGCCGGCGATCTGAAAGAGGGTGATTTGATCATCCTGAACCCGCCGGCGACGACGTTCGGCCCGGGTAGTGACGGCGATGGGGGTCCCTTCGGTGGAGGCATGGGCGGAGGCGATTAATGGAAAACCCAGTTATCGTTGCCGAAAACCTGACCAAAGTCTATAAAATGGGCGAGGTGGAAGTCCATGCTTTGTGCGGCGTATCGCTGACCATCCAGCGCGGCGAAGTGGTTGCCATTATGGGGCCGTCCGGCTCGGGTAAGTCCACGTTGATGAATCTGCTGGGCTGCCTCGATCGGCCATCTTCCGGGGAATATTTCCTGGATGGGGAGACGGTTTCCACGCTCAACGACGATCAATTGGCAACCATCCGCAACCGGAAGGTCGGTTTCGTTTTCCAGATCTTCAACCTGCTTGCGCGCACCACAGCCCTGGGAAACGTCGAACTGCCTTTGCGCTACGCGGGGGTCACCAGCGATCGCAAAGCGCGGGCGCGCGCCGCCCTGGAATCGGTTGATCTGGGTGACCGCATAGGTCACCGCCCAACGGAGCTTTCCGGCGGCGAGCAGCAGCGCGTTGCCATCGCCCGTGCCCTGGTCAATAACCCGGCCATCATCCTGGCGGACGAGCCGACCGGAAACCTGGATTCCAAGTCGGGCCACGAGATCATGAATTTACTGCTTGCTTTGAATCGCGAACGGGGAACGACATTGATCATCGTAACCCACGACCCGGCTATCGCCAAACACACCCAACGCGTCATCCGCCTGATGGACGGTCTGCTGGAGAATGAAACATGAACATCACACAATCTATTCTCGAGGCGCTCGAAAGCCTGAACGCCAACAAATTGCGCTCTGGCCTGACCATCCTGGGCATCGTCATCGGCGTCGGTGCGGTGATCGCCATGCTGGCGATTGGACAAGGCGCCCAATCCAGCATCACCGGCGCCATCACGAGCATCGGCACCAACCTGCTGTTCGTCTCCTCTGGCAACCGGGCTGCGGATGTGCGCAACGCCAAGCCGCTGACCCTGGCCGACGCGCAGGCTATTGCCGATCCCTTGTCCGCGCCGGACGTGGCCATGGTCGCGCCGGTCATCCAGGGCAGTGGGACGATCACGGCTGGCGGCCAGTCTATGAATATCAGTATTACTGGAACTACGCCGGAGTACTTTTCCATGCAAAACTATTCTTTGCTCGAGGGCGACTTCCTGACCCAGGATCAGGAATTGGGACGCGCCTCGGTGGCCGTCATCGGCCCGGGCGTGGCGGACAAGTTGTTCGACCGCCGGGATGGCGTGATCGGCGAGACGGTGCGCATCGAGGGACAACCCTTCCGCATTGTCGGCCTGTTGGCCTCCAGGGGCGGCGGCATGTTTGGCAGCCAGGACAACAGCGTCATTGTCCCGTTCAGCACAGCGCAGGCGCGCCTGATCCACCGTTCTGGCCTGCGGCAAATTGACCAACTCCTGGTGCAGGCGGTCAGCGCAGACGCGGTGCCGTTAGCTAGCGATGAGGTCGCCCAAATCCTGCGCCAGCGGCATCGCACGGAAATCGGGGTGGATGATTTCACCATCTTTTCCCAGGCCGATATGCTCTCCACTGCGACGACCATTCTCAGCGTCATGACCATCTTCCTGGGCGGTATCGCGGCTATTTCCCTGCTGGTGGGCGGAATCGGCGTGATGAACATCATGCTGGTTTCAGTGACCGAGCGGACGCGCGAGATCGGCCTGCGCAAGGCGCTTGGCGCGCACAAACGCGATATCCTGGTCCAATTCCTGACCGAGTCGTCCATGCTCACGTTGATTGGCGGTTTGATCGGGATCGCCCTGGGCTGGTTGATCTCGTTCATCGTCGGGCGCATCGCCGCCAACTCCGGGACGCCGCTCACGCCGCTGATCAGTCTCGACGCGGTTTTGCTGGCCACGCTCTTCTCGGCCGCAGTTGGCTTGTTCTTCGGCATCTACCCGGCTACGCGCGCTGCCAATCTCGAACCGGTGGAGGCGCTGAGATACGAATAGTAGCGTGGTCTTGTAGTCGAGTGGTCGAGTAGTCGGGTGGTCGGATGGTGGATGGCGCGCAGCGAATGGCAGATTGCTACCGGCTATCCGCCATTTGCCATTCGCCATCTGCTATCAGGAGGCTGCTATGAAACTCTCGGTCGGCGCAGACGAACGTCTGCATATCGTGGATGTCGTTCTGGAATTGCTCGCAGAACAAGGGCATGAGGTCATCTGGCACGGTCCAGAACCGCGCCACATTGTCCCGATGTCCTTGCGGGAGACCATGCCCTGGCCAAAGGCGGCGCGCCTGGTGGCTGAAGATGTGGCTGCTGACCGCGTCGAGAACGGCATCCTGTTCTGTTGGACTGGCACAGGCGTCAGCATCGCGGCGAACAAAGTGAAGGGCGTCCGGGCTGCGTTGTGCGATGACGCAGAGACGGCGCGCGGCGCAAAACTATGGAATAACGCCAACGTCTTGTGTCTATCCATGCGGCGTACTTCGGAGGTAATTGCCCAGGAGATCCTGCATACCTGGTTCAATACCTCCTACCAACCCAATCCTGTTGATGACGAGAGCCTGGCTATGGTGGCAGAAATCGAAAAGCGCTGAACAAAAACTGGTGTAAAATTCATTGTAACTTCCCGGCCACTTTAGCCGGCGGGCTAAGAAACTATCTCAAAAACGGTAAGATAGAGACAGGAGCAATGCCATGCTCACCAATATCAAGAAGTTACTGCGCGAGTTGAAGAAAGGGCTCCTCCGCATTTACGGGGAGCAGTTGAAGGCCGTCTATCTATATGGCTCGTACGCGCGCGAGGATTACGAAGAGGGGTCGGATTTGGATGTATTGGTCGTCTTGAGGGATTACGAATACTGCGGTGCAGAAATTAACCGCACGGCCAAACTCATTGGTAGCCTCTCGTTGGAATATCTTATCACCGTCAGCCCTGTTTTTTTGCGGGAACAGGATTGGCTGAAAGGTGAAAAACCATTGCTCCGCAACGTGCAAGCGGAAGGTGTGCCTGTATGAAAGAGTCCTCAAGCAGGTTGCTGGCAAACGCCGAAGAGACAATCCACGCCGCCGAGTCCCTGCTCGAAGATGGTTATTTGCGAGATGCTACCAACCGCGCCTATTACGGTATGTTTTATATCGCCGAAGCATTGCTCAGTGAAAAAGAAGTAAGGCTAAAGAAACACGGCGGCTTGCATGGCGCGTTTGCCTTGCAATACATTAAAACCGGGATTTTTGATGCGAAATATCACGAGCGGCTTGTGCGTGCTTTCAATCGCCGCATGGTTGGTGATTATGACGAAAGCGCGCGGTTAGCATCCGAAGATGTGCGTGAGACGATTGCATGGGGCTGGGATTTTCTGGCAGAGGCTAAGAAGTGTCTCGGCGTGAAATAGGAGCAAGGCTATGCCCACTAATATCAAGAAGTTGCTACCAGCGGCAGAACTACGTGAATCACAGGACAAACCATGAACCAAAAACTCGCACAACTCAAAACCATCCTGGCCGAGATTTCCGACATCAAAGGGGCTGCGGACCTGCTCAGTTGGGACCAGCAAACCTACATGCCGCCCGGTGGGGCGGAAGCGCGCGGCAACCAACTGGGAACCCTGCAGCGCCTGGCTCACGAACGCCAGACCTCGTCTGAGTTAGGTAATTTGCTCACAGAATTAAAACCCTTCGCAGCCACCCTTGACCCTGATTCGGACGACGCCCGCCTGGTAAAAGTTGTTGCCAGGGATTACGAGAAAGCTACCCGCGTCCCCTCCGAGTGGGTGGTTGAATTTGCGCAAGTGACCACCTTGGCCCAGCAGGCCTGGATGGAAGCCAGGGCAAAATCGGATTTCCCCATGTTCAGTCCGCACCTGGAAAAAATCGTCGAACTAGGTCATCGCTATATTTCGTTCTTCCCAAAGGCCGACCATCCATACGATATCTTGCTGGATAACTTTGAGCCGGGCATGAAAACGGCGGATGTCAAGGCGATTTTTGACGCCCTGCGCCCAAAGCAGGTGGAACTGATCAAGGCCATTGCCCAGAAGCCGCAGGTGGACGATTCTTTCCTGCACCAGGCTTTCGACGAGAAAAAACAGTGGGACTTTGGCGTGGATATCATTACCAAATTCGGTTACGACTGGAACTGCGGCCGCCAGGACAAGGCCGCCCACCCGTTCACCACCGGCTTTAGCAACCACGATGTCCGCATCACCACGCGTGTCGCCCCGAACTTCCTCAATTCGATGATTTTCAGCACCATGCACGAGTGCGGCCACGCATTGTACGGCCTGGGTTCACCGGATGCCTTGGAGCGTATCACCCTGGATGGTGGCGCCTCGCTGGCGGTGCACGAGTCGCAATCCCGCATGTGGGAGAACCTGGTCGGGCGTTCGCTGCCCTTCTGGGAACACTTCTACCCGCGCTTGCAGGAAACCTTCCCATCGCAGTTGGGCAATGTCCCGCTGGAGAAATTCTACCAGGGCATCAACAAAGTCCAGCCGTCGCTCATCCGCGTGGAGGCCGACGAGGCCACCTACAACCTGCACATCATGCTTCGGCTGGAAATCGAGATCGCCCTGATGGAGAGCAAGCTGGCTATCAAGGACCTGCCTGAAGTCTGGAACACCAAGATGCAGGAATACCTGGGCGTCGTCCCGCCGGACGATGCCAGGGGCGTCTTACAGGACATCCACTGGTTTAGTGGATATATGGGCTATTTCTCCACCTATGCCCTGGGCAACCTGGTCTCCGCCCAACTTTGGGAGGTGATAAACCGCGCTATTCCCGATTTGCCTGAACAAATCCGTCAGGGCAAATTTGATGCCCTACTCGGCTGGCTGCGTGAGAAGATCCACCGGCACGGTCGCAAGTTCGAGCCGCAGGAACTGGTGCAGAAAGTCACCGGCTCCAAGATTGACGCAGCGCCTTACTTGCGCTATCTGAACCAGAAATTCGGTCAAATCTATGGTCTATAAAACAAGTAGAGACGCCCAGCCGGGCGTCTCCACGAAGTGTGCTGCGCGATCAGCAATTATGATAATCGTCCGATTTCTTACGTTGATTGGTTTGTCCCTCATCATCCTGGCCAGCTGTAATCCTCTGTGGGGAAATTCGCTGCCGACCCCCTGGCCGGCCGGTTACCTGCCCACAGCAGTGGCCCTGACCATGGCCGCTCTCCCCACCCCGACGCAGCCGGCGCTCCCCGCACCTGTGACCGGCACGCCGGCCATTGAGCCGAGTACTACACCTGAGCCTTCTCCTGAACCTTCTCCTCTGCCTTCTCCGACAGTCTCTCTGACGCCCTTTCCGCTTTCGAGTATCATTCCTACCGATACGCCGCTTCCTGATTTTACGCCTGCGCCAGCATCAGCGGCGGCTATTCAAATCTTGACCCCCGGGCCGCTTTCTAAAGTACGCTCGCCCATCAAGTTACACAGTTATGTCGTCCCAGGTTACGATAACCTGGCGCGGATCGAACTCTACGGCGAAGATGGCCGCCTGCTGGCGCGTCGACTTCTCCGCCTTTACACCTTGGCTAAGTGGGCTTATCTTTCGGTCGAAATCCCCTTCGAGGTGCAGGCCGCTGCCGAAGTGGCGCGCTTGCAGATCAACACGCAGGATCAATTCGGGCGCCCCCGCGCGCTGATATCCGTCCACCTCTTGCTACTTTCGGCAGGTTACGAAGAGATCAACCCACCAGGTAATCTGGATGAGCGCTGCGTGCTGGAGTCGCCTTCAGCGGGCACGCGGGTCTCGAAAGGAAAGCTGACCGTGAGCGGCCAGATGCGTCCATTAAACAGCCAACCTTTGGTCATCGAACTGATCACTCCCAGCGGTGCAGTCGTTGGCTCGAAAATGGTCGCTGTCCAACCGGCCCCGGACGGCGGTTATATCCCATTTACGGTTGACTTAACCTACAGCATCCCTTCAGCCACCTGGGTGCGGTTGACGATTCGCCAGTCCGATGAGCGCATCGCGGGGACAATGTACCTTTTCAGCCAGGAAGTTTACCTCATCCCATAAAGTGGCTTCCCGATGGGACTTGGCCGAGTAGGCCTATGGCAGCACCTCCCGCAAGGACACACCTGCACTTGCAGCAGGTGCAAGTGTCAGGACGATGTACTCGGTCGGCAGCCGCCAACCAAAATTCTTTTTATGAATTTTTTACTTGACGGAGGCTGGGGGCAGTGATACAATTTCCCTCCGCTCTGAAATACTGCGGAGCAGTAAAATGACGCGGGGTAGAGCAGTGGCAGCTCGTCGGGCTCATAACCCGGAGGTCGCTGGTTCGAGTCCAGCCCCCGCTACTATTCACAAACCATAGTCCTTCAGGCTATGGTTTTTCGGTTAACCCGACGGACTGCGATTGGCGGAAATCTCAAACGAAGGCCTCGCCGATCGCTCGGTCCAATCCTACGAGCGATTGTTGAATCACTGGGCGGAGTACATGAGGGAAATCATGGTCGGCAAAATTGCTGCCCAAGATATAAGCACGTACCTCACCTGGCTTCGGACAGAGTACACGCCGCAGCGTTTCAACGGAAAAACGACCCCACTCTCTCCCAAGACGATCCGTAACGTATGGGTCACGCTTTCCTCATTCTTTACCTGGGCCAGCCGAGAGTTCGCGCTTCCCAATCCGGTAAAGGAGGTCCCGGCGCCGAAATTCCAGAAGACACAAACGGATCCTTTCACCCAGGATGAGGTTGAGCGCATGCTAAAAGCTTGTGTCTACACTCGAGAAGCAAATACTGACCAGCGACATAAGTTCGTCATGCGTCGAGCGACCGCTAACCGCGACCGGGCAATCCTCCTGGTCTTGCTGGATACCGGACTGCGAGCGTCTGAAGTATCCGCTTTGAAAATCGGAGATGTGGATGCTAAACGAGGGAAAGTTGAAATCAAACATGGCGTCGAAGGAGGGGCCAAAGGCGGCAAGGGAAGAATAGTTTACTTAGCGGCAGCCTGGCGACCGAACTCGGTGAGGTAGTATTTGTAGCGTTTGCCGACTTTTTTGATCACGTCATGTGCCCGCAAGCGGCTGAGTAGGCGGGTGATCTGGCCCGAATTCTTATTGGGGAAGTGGCGACGCAACTCCTTGTTGGTGAAACCGCTGATGAAGAACTCGCCGCTCAACGAGGTACGGAACAAACAGGTATCCTCTTCCGAGAAGAGATTGAAGCCCTTGTGACGGCGATTGTTCTCAGTCTTGGTTTCAGCCAACCGGTGAAGTTTTTCCACGCCTACTTCCGGGGTAGCGATGGACGAGATGAACTTGAGGTAACGTTGGTTGGCAGCGGAGAGCGCTTCCTGCAAAGCCGGTAAGCTGTGGATGGTCTTCTTCATGGGCGCCCACCGCATGCTGGACGTTCCGTCGCGATGCTGCACCTGGCGGTAGTGTCTGAAGAACGAGACATTGTTGACAGTGGTCTCGATACGCAGGATGAGGCCGAACTTGTCATAGATCTTGATCGAGACCGGCCCCATCTGGTGTTTGACCCGACTGCCGAGCCAGCGTTTGTTGAAGCGATTGCCCATCTCTCCTTGGTAGTTGCCGTGCAGCTTGCGACCGAGAAAGGTGGCAATATCGGTGGGTTTGACCGCCCGAATAAGGGTTTCCAGGAGATGCGGGTAGAAGGCTTGTAAAGCGTCTTGGCTTTTGAACACCAGATCCGTGGCGTACTCGGCCTGCATGATGCTCCAATGATAGGTCAACTCCAAGTTGTGGGCTACTGGGCAATACTGGCGGGCCAATTCATCCAGACGCTGATGCAACTTCTCAACGTCGAACTCATCTGCCAGTTGGTTGGCCAAGTCATAGTCGGCGATGTGCGTGAAGGCATTGTCCAGCAGGTCGAAGGCGATGCCGCGTTCCCGTAGTTGAGCAGCCAGCCAGGCGTGAAAATTGAAATAGAACTGTAGCCGGAACGGGCACCAGGTGGGCACACGCAGATAGCACAGCCCCAGTTGCTCGTCCATGAAATAGTAGTGCAAACATTTGCCACTGTCCGGCTTCAAGTATGTTTTGCCCGTCTTTTTGTCGTGCCAGGGACGGTACGATGGGCAAGGTTCCATGGCGGCAAAGATGTGCACCAGACCCGGGTGTTCGCCACGTGCCTTCAATATCTCACGAACACGGTCTTCTTTGCGAAAGTTTTTCTTGCGAACGAACTCAATCGTCAGACCGTTCGCCTGGGCCAGCGCTTCGGCATGCTCCCGGATACGTTCGCGCAGCGGCTCGGCAAACCGGGCATAGTCAAAGATGCGGATGCCCTGCGCATACAAATAACGGGTCATCCCCTGGGCATAACACAATGGCTGCAAACTGCCCGTGATCACTATCCGGTCATAGCTCCTGAGCACACCATCCAGAATGTCAGCATATCGATCCGAAAGTAGTTCGTCTGCCATCGCTCAACTCCAGTCTCATCAGGTGAATTGAGCAATCTAACCACAATCTGCGCAGATTTCAAGATGCAAATACATCCCATCTCATGCTACAATCACTGGGAGGGAAAGTCGCCAAACCTTGAGGAAGCTATCCGCTTGCCTCGTTTCTCAAGTCTGAGAAAGCCTTTGGGCTTGTCTCTCGTTGACTTGTGTAGGGTGCCTTGTGCCCCGTCCTTTTTGAGCAACTTTCCCTCTCTCCGTTTAACCTGTTTGGTTCCGGCTTGTCCGGGTTAGGTTGATTGGTATCAACCGGTCAGTTTTTCTAAAGCTGTAATCAGCGGGGGAATATCTTCCTGGATGGCTTTCTAAAGAATTTCCTCATCGAGCCGGAAATACTCGTGTACCAGCATATTGCGGATACCCTGCATCTTTCCCCAGGGAACTTGCGGATAACGTTCCTGAACCTCTGCTGGGATGGCGCGCGTGGCTTCGCCGATGGTTGTGAATTAAAACGCCACCGCGCGCACAGTGCGGGGATCATCCAAAAGTCGTCCAGGCTCATGCCTGCCGTGAAGTCCTGCACGTTGCGGGCGCATGCCAGGATATCTTCGATGCGTTCCTGCCATGTTCTAGGCGACACGGACAGTCTCCTGCAAGACGTGTTCTTTGATACGCGGCTTGAGGGAACGCGGTGTGCCCAAATCCACTTTACAACCAAGCAAAGACTCCAGCCGCTGTTGAAGTTCAATAAACCGGAACAATCCCACCGGTTGCGTAAACTCGACCAGCAGGTCGACATCGCTACCAGGGCGGGCTTCGTCGCGCGCTACCGAGCCGAACACGGATAGAGACGCCACACTGTAGCGTTTTGTCAAGTCATTTCGTTGCTCACGGAGAATGCGAAGCACTTCATCACGTTTCATGGATCACCTTTCGTCACTCTAAGCATAGCGAATAATCGGTGTTTTGTCAAACTCGAAAGCCATTATTCCTCGTCCCCGCTTACACGATCTTCGTAGGCAGATTCGAGCCAGTCGTCGTCATGTACCCCTGCACTTCGGGGGTGTACCCGCGAGGCACTCTTGAACTGCTCTACCAGCAGGCCTTCGTCCGGTTCGATGTCCGGTTCGGGGAAACCGTACACCGGTTTCAGGATGACATCCGCCGGGAAGTCACCCGCCGCGCCAATGTCCAGGACGTGAGACACTGCATAGCCCTTCTGGCAGAATTCCTGCGGGTCGAGTCCGGGTGAGAGGATGACCACGTAGTCGTCCTCTTCGGATGTGTATACTGAACACGGTCACTTTCTGCGCTTTTTTCTTACCGCTAAGAGCGCAAAGAGCGCGAAGAAATGCTCTTATCTTAGCGTTCTTAGCGTGCTTCGCGGTTCAATTTTGTCGATTCTCAAAACCGCAATTTGTGACCGTGCGCGGTATAGATGGTTTGTGCAGGTAATTTTGTCTCCTTTGTGTGTACTGACCCCTTTTCAGCATGTTTTCGTGCGCCTTTCGGTATTGAAATCAACGACCACCCGCTAAAAGCAAGTGGTCGTTGACGGCCTTGTTTTACTACGAAAATAGGAATAAGATTTTCGTCCCGGTTTTCTACCTAAACCTTGGCGCTGAAGTAATCAGCAGGCTGTCTTTTCGTGTTTTAGACGCTGGTAACAGGCTGGTGTAAAACCTTTACTTCGCGTTTGATGCGGTTGCTCAATTCACTTTCAGAAACCTCAAGATCATAGCGGACTTGAAGTCGCAACCAAACCGATGCACTCGTACCAAAATAGCGTGCCAGTCTCAATGCGGTGTCTACAGTGATCGAGCGTTGACCATTTACAATCTGACTAATGCGAATGGGTGTAACGCCCAGATCTTTTGCCAAGCGATATTGGCTTAATCCTAGCGGCTTCATGAAGTCTTCCAGAAGCACTTCACCGGGGTGGATGGGGGATAGGGTTTTGTCCATATTTTTTTACCTTCAAGAATGATAGTCCGCAATTTCCACGTTTCTGGCCTTGTTTGCAACCCACTCAAAACAAATTCTCCACTGGTCATTGACTCGAATACTGTATTGCCCGGACCGGTTGACTTTGAGTTTTTCGAGCCTGTTCCCTGGGGGAGCAATTAAGTCTTGTAAATCCTCCACATCATCCAGGTAAAGCAACTTGCGTCTGGCAGTGCGTTGAATGTCCTTTGGCAGTTTTGTGGAGACTTTGCCGAGGAAAATCTTTTTTGTTTCTTCAGACGCGAAGGACTCAATCACATTTCAATAGTATCATCAAGCGATAATATCGTCAAGAAATAAATTGCACAAGGCTGTCTGCTCACGAGGGTTGGTTTACCGTTGCGCTTCAGCGACATTCTTCAGGCACCCCTCGATACAGTTCTATATCATTGCCCCTATGACTGAGAACTACCCGGCCAAGCGTGTGCGCATGCAGAAAGCCCTGGACAGCCTGCCGGCCAATTTGCGCAATCGCATATCGCTGCGCAACGCCAAGGCAGTCGCCGACTTGTCTCCGGTCGCTCAGGATGCCCTGGCGCAGTCACTGGATCGCGGCTTGAAACGCCTGGCTCAAGCGGTGCAGTTGTTGAATCAGAACCCGAACGCATCACTCGATGAACTACTGCCGGCCGGTAATAAACCAGCACAGTTCGAAGATAACGGGAGACTTACTGCATCGGCTGTATCGGCGATCGACACGGCTGCCATCCCTGCCCTGACCGCCCTCATCCAGTCGTGCTATCCGGACATGCCGCGCCTGGCGGCCGAGGCGCTGGCCAGCGCCCCGGCAATGGAGGGACTGCGCTCCGTCCTGCAGGTGCACGAGAGCCTGTTCGTATCTCAGCCATTCCGCTCGGACTTTGTTGTAGTGACATTCTGGGGTTTCCTTCGCCAGACTCAGGAACGCTTGAACCAGATCATTTCCCAAACTCCCGCATACCAGCAGACGCTGCGGCAAAGCGGCGCAGGCTGGCAAGACTAATTTTTGGAGGACCGAAACATGCTCAAACGAATTGCCAATGCCGGTGTGAACATCGTTGTACTGGGTGTATCGGTGGTCATCTTCCTGGCCGCCTTTCTGCTGCTCACCAGCCTGGGTGCGGCTGACCATCCGCCAATCCGACTTCAGTCGTTCGGCTAAAAAGCGACTAAAGTCGCCACTACGAAACCTTTTCGTGAACTACTGATAGTCCTTCAGGCTATGGTTTTTCGGTTAACCCGACGGACTGCGATTGGCGGAAATCTCTGGTGCACACCGGACGACCACCCGCGTGGTTGGGAGGAAATACGGCTGATCGCGGGCACGTTTGCCAAGCCCTGTAGATTCGTCGGCACAGTAACCTGGGGCTGGGAAGGAGAACGCATTGCCTTCCTCTCCCTGGAGACTGACGCCTACGACCTGGCAGACCAGCGGCCGGAGCAGTATGGGCGCACGACCAGCAACTCACGCGCTTACATCCACGACCGCCCGGACGATTTGCTCTGGCGGAACGGAAGATGCGCTGGCTGTTCGAGTTGGGTGGCGTTCCCTACAGCTTTGCAAGCGGCAGTGTGATCACACCGTTACCCAGCGGCAGGGTCATTTTTCCGGGATGGATCACATATCCCTGTCCGGCCTTGTCTTCAAAATCCCGCTGGAAATTCACGATTTCTCTGGCCATCTCCGGGCGCGGCGTTTCCGACTGCTTGATTTCAATTGGGATCAATTTGTCCTGGGTCTCGATTACCACATCCACCTCGGACCCGGCTGCGGTGCGCCAGTAATACAGCGCCGGCTCCTCGCCGCGGTGCGTGAAGGTCTTGAAGAGATCTGCGACGACCAGGTTTTCGAAAATCGCGCCCCCCATCGGGCCGGAGGCGGCATGTTCAGCATCCCGCAGCCCGACCAGGTAACACAACAGCCCAGTATCCACGAAATAGACCTTTGGCGATTTCACCAGGCGCTTGCCGATGTTGGCGATTGTTGTGTTTCACGCCCGAAATGGCGAATAAACGTGACGGGTGGGAGTTCCCGAGCGGCGCCGCGAGGGCGTTTTGGATGTCAGCAGGAAAATTCCTGCTGTGTAGGTGCTTCGCAGAACAGTTTGGATAATTATCCTCACAACATTTTTGAAAAACACAGGGTAGCCTCATGGCTACCCTGTGTTGTCAATCTGGCAAGGCTGATTACTTACCGCCCAGGCTAAAGTCGAGGTCGCCGTTCGCACCGCCGCCGAACAGGAAGTCCCAGGGGGACCCGCCCTTAGCCGTCGACTGGACTGAGCCGCTGGCTTGAGCATTGGCGTTCACGCTGCCATTGACGCCAGATTGTGCCTGGCTATCAGATTGGCCCGAAAGCGTGGTCTCCAGACCAGTATTGCCGCTCGTTGGGGCGTTCGCGGATGTGTCCGCCCCAGCATTGGCTGAAGCACTGATCGCCACCTGACCTGAGATGTCCGCCATAAGGTCATTGACGCTCTGGGTGACCAGATCAGCCGTCTGGGTGACGGTCGTTTCGACCTTGTTCAAGGCCTGCTTCAGGTGAGCGCGCATATCCGGGTTGAAGCCCGTTGCAAGCCCCAGGCTCAAAGCCAGCGAAAGGACGATTTGAGCTAAAGTTTTGAACATAGTAACTACCTCCGATTGATTTGAATGTTGGCCTCCCACGAGGCCTTCATTGTGCATAACGAGGTAGCTGCCAAAGTGTTACGGGGGAATCTTATCAGGGCGTGGGGGTTGCCAGAATCGACGGAAGGTCCAGTGTAGGCAGTTCAAGCGGTAACGCAGGCGTAGAGGTCAAATTTGGTAACGCCGACGTCGGGATTGACGGCTGAGGCGATGGCGTCAGGTTCGAGGGTTGAGGTAACGGCGTTGGGACAGAATGAGAAGACAGATACTTATCCAGGTCCGGCACCAAGATCCCGGATTGCGCCAGACGCTCGCGCTGGACAGTCAGTATGGGGAAAATGCGCTGCTGACCGACCGGATCGGTCTGGCTGACAAGACGGTTCAACACTTGCTGATAGCCCTGCAGTGCTATACCCCGATCAGGCCCGGAGACAGCCAGCAGTTCCTGCGTGCGGCGTCCCGCCAGGGCCAGGTCAGTCGCCACAGGATCGGGAGAGACAGCCCGCCAGGCTGACTCACTAGCTAGTTTCCAGCCATATAACAGGTCACCCGGCATGGCGGATTGGGCGAAGGCCGTGCCGGTAACAAAGACTGCCAATACGAGTGTGGTCAGGCCGATGGCCAGCCGATATGCCGGAGCCAGGCCGCGGGTCCGGTAAGTGACTGACCGACGGGGGTGGGCGCGCATATGCGTCATCAACTGGGCACGCCCGCGCCGCCTAAACTCCGGCGAGGGCTGCGCCTCCGCGCCGCGTTTGACTTGGCTGGCGGCTTTTAACAGAGGACGGAGTTCATCTGCAAATTCAGGATAGCCTTGTAGACAATCCTCCAGGCCGGCTTCCTCACCCATCAGGCGTTCGAGGCAATCATCCAATGCACGTTCAAAGCGGCCCATATCTAAACTCCGTCTTCATCCCATGGCTTTTGCCAGCGCCTGCAAGGCACGCATCTGCAATGCGCGTACCGCGCCCTGGCGCTTGCCCATTTGCTTGGCAATCTCCAGCGTAGAAAAATCAGAGATGAATTTCAAGATCAAAACTTGCTGCTGCTCCTCGGTGAGTTGCTGGAGTGCCAGGCGCAAGTCACGCGCCGCGAATTGCAGATCCAGCTTCTCGTCTAAATCTCCAGAATAACTGGCGCGGGCCGGAGCGACTTCCTCCAACCCAACTATTGATTTCTGGGTGCGGTAATGGTCTATCACGGCGTTGCGAGCAATCCGGTATAACCAGGCGATGAAGGGTGAACCAGTGATACGATAGCGATCCAGGGTCTCCCAGGCTTTGAGAAAGACTTGCGAGGTGATGTCCTCGGCGACCTGCTCCTCTGCTACGCGGAAATAAATATAACGATAGATACGCTCTAGATAAGCATCGTACAACCGGGCGAAGGCATTTTCGTCACCAGCCTGGGCTTGGCGCACGAGGTCCGGTTCACCTGCCACCTGATGCGATGTGGCACTGTCGATCGAGTTCATAGAAATACGCTCATTATAACGATGAGAGTGTGCATCTGTTACGTTTCTAGCTACAATCCTCGGCCTTCGAAAAATCCACCACACCGTCCGCCAGTGCGGCGATGCGCTTCACCAAACCTAGGCGCGTTTTGAAACCCCCCTTTATGGGGTGAACTTGATGAAAGTGCTCATAAGATTGTACCCTGGGAAGTTCGTTGCCCAGGCACAATCCCGCAGCGGCGTTCCACCTGAGACCGGCGAGCGGGTGTGGGAGATGATGGTGGCATTCGCGGGTTACGGTTTCCCCAAGGCGCACGCGGCTTCCTATGCAAACGGATGCGTTCCTTTGGATCAAGCATGTTTCTGTTGTACATCCTTGTATCTACTGTCTGAAAAAGAAGCCAGTACGTGCCTCAGTTTTTTCCAGTGCCTCAAGCGAAAAATGTTGTCGCGCAATCTAATAATTTCTCTCGATCATCTCGCGCCTGCTCCCGGGAAAGGTCAGAATGTGACGAGCCTGCTCCATCGCGCCGGATCACGCGCCAACCGAGACCGAGCAACACGCCGATGAGCGACATCGCTAGCGCAAATACTAGCCATAAGAGCAGTGGGTTGCTACAGGCGGCAAGTCAGCGCAGCGAGCAAATCGCCAAGGTGGACGCCGGTCAGGCTGGGGGCGACCACTTCTGCCCTGCCCACGCGCTGGCGCGGCCCGAGGCCGACCGTGCGGAAGCCGCCCGCTTTGGCCGCCTCGATTCCGGCGGCGGCATCTTCGACGACGACGCACTCGGCCGGAGGCAGGCCGAGTTGCGTGGCGGCGTGGAGGAACAGATCTGGCGCGGGCTTTGGCTGCTCGACACTGTGGCCGTCGGAAATCGCGTTGAGCAGGAGGCGGAGGCCGAGGCGGTCAATCACCTCGCCTGCGTTCTGGCTGGCCGAGCCGATGGCGCTCTTCAGCCCGGCGGCGCGGATTTCCTCCAGCAGCTCCTTCGCGCCGGGCAGCAGGTCGCGCGGTGAGATTCCCTTGATGAATTCAAGATAATAGCCGTTCTTGCGGGCCAGCATCGCCTGGATTTCCTCTTCGGGATAGACGCGGTCTTTGAGGATCAGCATGAGCGAGTCGCGCCGGGAGATGCCGCGCAGGCGCTCGTTGTCACCGCGGGTGAAGGGCAAGCCTTCCTCGTCAGCGAGGCGCTTCCAGGCGCGGTAGTGGTATTCGGCGGTGTCGGTCAGGACGCCGTCCAGGTCGAAGATGAAGGCTTTGATCAAATCCCAACGCCCAAGTTACAAAGTTCCCAGTCCCAGCCGATTATCCAATCAGCACTCCCGTAGCAATCTCGATGCCGCGCTCCCCGCGGTGAGCGCCAGAACACCGGCCAGTACGAACACTGGCTGCACTCCCATCAAGTCATTCAGCCATCCCCCCAGCACGAGAGCGGCGAGTGACGCCAGTGTGTAGGTCAAGCCCAGGCTGCTCAGTACTCGGCCACGCAACACATCCGGTGTCATGGCCTGCACCGCCGTTTGATAGGCGATTCCGCTGACGACACTGGCTAGGCCGTAGAGGGTGAAAGCTCCCAGGGCCACAAGCAAATTGGTCGCGCTCGCCGCGCCGAGCAGCGCGGCCCCCAGGGCGAGCATGGACCATCCCAACAGACGCCCCTGTGAAAAACGCGCTCCCAGCCAGCTGGTGAGCGCTGCCCCCGCCAGGGCGCCGGCGCTCATCCCCGATAAAATGAAACCGAAGCTCTGTGCCCCGAGATCGAGGCGGTCTTTGGTCAGGACGACGACGAGTGGGCCAGTCATGCCGGACGCCGCGGCAAACAGGAGGGCAACCGCCTGGAGGCGAATCAGCGCAAAGTGGCGGCGCAGAAAGCCTACTCCTTGCAGTATCTCGTTCCACATCACTCGTGAGCCACTCGTCTGTGGCAAGGCCGAAGACAGGGGCGGCAACCGTACGAACGCCACGCAGGTCGCCGCGAAAAAGAAGGTCAGCGCGTTGATCACGAAGGCGGCCGCCCCGCCGTACTTCGCGACGAGGGTGCCTCCCACGGCCGCTCCAATCATCAGCATGGTTTCTCGCGTCAACTTGAGCAGGCTGTTGGCCGCCGTGAGATTGGGCGCGCCGACGACGGAGGGCAGGCTGGCCTGAAGGGCGGGGGTGAAAAAGGCGGCGACACTACTGAGGGTAAAGGCCACGAGATAGATGTGGGTCATTCCCTGTGCCAAAGGTAAAGTCAGGACGATTAGCCCGCGGAGGACATTCGAGAGGATCAAGATCGCCCTTCGAGGGTAGCGGTCCACCACCACCCCGGCCGCCAGCCCCAGGGCCAGCGTCGGCACGGCCTGTACGAGGGTGAACGCGCCCACGGCCAACCCAGAGCCGGTCAGCTCATACACGAGCAATATCAAGCCCAGGGTATTGATCCGGTCTCCCATCGCAGAGACGGACTCCCCGAGCCAGAGTGCGACGAAGGCGCGGTTTTCCAAGATCGCAGTGTAGCCCATGACGCGCCACTCTACCCCTTCACCGCGCCAATTATCAGCCCCTTCATGAAGTAGCGCTGTAGGGTGAGGAAAACGCCGATGAGCGGCAGGACAACCAGCACGCTGCCGGCCATCATCACGCCCCACGGCGAGCCTTCAGCGGCGATGTATTCAATTTGCAGCAGGCCGAGGGCTACGTTGAGCGTCCACATCGCCTTGTCTTTGAGCACGATCAGCGGCCACAGGAACCCGTCCCACGCGCCGACGAAACTGAAGATCGCCACTGTCGCCATGGCCGGCTTGCTCAAGGGCAGGATGATGCGCCACCAGATGGTGAAGTCCGACGCGCCGTCAATGCGGGCGGCTTCTTCTAGCTCGGTGGGGATCGTGCTGATGTACTGGCGCATGAGGAAGATGTTGGTCACGCTCACACAGAACGGGACGATAATGCCGATGAATTTGTTGATCCAGCCGAGTTTGAGGATCGTCAGAAACAGTGGGATCATCAGCACCGCGCCGGGGATGGTCAGCGTCGCCAGCAGCATGTTGAAGATCATCTCTCGCCCCCAGAAGTGCTTCTTGGCAAAGGCGTAGCCGGCCATCGAGCATATTGTCACGCTGAGTATGGTGACCGCGCTGGAGATGAAGAGCGTGTTGAGGAAATAGCGGGCGAAGTCGAAGCGCCACCAGGCGGCGGCAAAATTCTCCCCAGTGATGGGGTCGGGAAGCCAGCGGATGGGGACATCCAGCACCTGCGGCGGGGTCTTGAGCGCGGTCGAGACCATCCAGACAAACGGAAAGAACGCAAGCAAAGCCCCGACGATCAGCAGGGCATAAACCGCCAGCTTGCCAACGGCGTCGCCGAATTGCCGGCGGCGGTAGAAGGGGAGGGACATGCGGGACATAGGCACCTCTCAATACACCACGTCACTGAAGTAGCGGCGTTGAATGACGGTGATGCCGAGGATGGCGGCAAAAAGCAGGTAACTGACAGCGGAAGCGAAGCCATACAGCCCGCTGCCGAAAGCCAGGTTGTAGATGTAAAACGCAATCGTCAGGGTGTGATTGGCCGGGCCGCCGCCGGTCATCACGAACACCGGCGTGAAGACTTGCAGCGAGCCGATTGTCAGTAGCAGCAGCACGATAAGCGTGACCGGACGAAGCAATGGCCAGGTGACATGCCGAAACCGCGCCCACACCCCAGCTCCGTCTATCATCGCCGCCTCGTACAGTTCCGGTGGGATGGATTGCAGCCCGGCCAGGAATATCAGCACATTGCTACCCATCCCTTTCCAGATTGTCAGCAGCACGATGGCTGGCATGGCGAGTTTGGGGTCGCCCAGCCAATCCTGAGGCGGGAGGCCGAAGACGCCGATCAGGTTGTTGAGCAGGCCGCGCGCCCCGGCCCAGTAAATCCATTTCCACAACAGCGCCACAGCGACATCCGAGGAGATGACCGGCAAATAGAACAGCACGCGGAACCAAGCCCGGGCGCGGATTTCGGCGTTGAGTAGCAGGGCGACGAACAGGGAGACGAAGAGCGTGCTGGGGACGTTGAGCGCAGTATAGTAGAGAGTGTTGCTCACCGCCAGGCGCACGTTGGGCATCTCAAGGAAACGCTGGTAGTTCTCCAGCCCGACGAACTCGGACTCGCCCAGCGCTTGCCAGTCGTAGAAACTCATACGGAAGGCGTACAGTGCGGGGTAGAGGAGGAACGCCCCCAGGATCGCCAGCGCCGGCAGGACGAACAGGTACGGCCAGTAGTTGAAGCGCACCTCGCGGTAGACGGCGAGGGCAACGCGCCGGAGCAAAGGCCCGGGCTTCATCGTCGGACTCATCGTCATCTGAGAGACATTCTCCCTTGGGACAAACGCTCCAAATGCCTCTTTGAAGCCAAAAGAGCGGCTTCGCCTTGGAACTCCATCTCCAGCAGCCCCGCATAACCGCTCTGTGAAAGCGACTGAATGAGACCGCGCCAATCCACTGTGCCGCGCCCGACGGGCAGATGTTGATCGGCTGAACCATCGTTGTCATGAATATGGATGTGGCACAATCGCCGACCCAGTCGGGGCACCACAGCGCGCAGAGAAACACCAGCCATGTTCGCGTGGCCCACGTCGAGCGTGACCCCCAGCGTGCCGATTTCCTCGAGCAACACGAACAAGCCGTCGAGACTGCTATACGCGGGCGCATAAACATTGCGCGGCAGCATATTCTCTATCGCCACAACTACGCCCTGCGCTTCAGCATCCGCGCAAATCTCGCTTAGCGCGTCTCGCTGCAAGCGCTCTCTTTGCACCAGACTATCGCACTCGGAATCACGGCACGGGGTTGGATGAACCGTGATCAGCGCGGCGCTGATCTGTTTAGCCAGAGCGATGGCGCGTCTCACTTCCTCGATTGAAGTGTAGCGCACTGTGGCATCCAGATCACCCAACGCGATTATCATCGCCGGCATGTGAACAAGGTAGGCGATGCCGCGCTGTAGCTGTATCGTTCTCAACTCGCGCATGACTGACGCGGAGATTTCCGGCAACGGGAAGGGACAATCTAGAGTGAAACTGTCAAAGCCGGACGGCATTTGCAAGACTTCTTCTATCCAACGCGGCGGCTCGTGCGTGAATGATTTAACCCCGAATCGCATCATCACTGGTTTCTCGGACAATTGCTCATCTATTTCTTTCCTTGGTTTCAAGTTACAAGTGCAACAGATAATTCCTCGGAAAATACCTCAAAAGGTGTTTTATGAAGCAAGGGTTCTACGAGGGCGAGGCTGCGGCCTCGCCCTCAGTGCTGCGCTTGTGTGGTAGCGCGTTGCGCTATCTAAGTAGCGGGTTGCCGTTAGTCTCCATCTCGGCCAGGGCGTCGGCCGGGGTCAGCTCGCCGATGAAGGCCTTCGAGAGCGCCGGCTGCACGACCTCGTTGTGCACCTGGTTGTACTTCATGGCGATGGCCAGCACGGTGGGTACGTGGCCGTAGCCCAGCCCTTCCACGAACGGGATGTACTCCGGATTCTGTTGGAACCAGGCATCCTGCACGGCGGACTGGCGGGTGGGGATGCGGAAGGCGAAGCCCGTAGAGACCAATTTGACCTGGTTCTCGACTTCGGTCAGGTAGTCAATCAGCCGCCAGGCCGCATCGGGGTTCTGCGTGGTGCGCGGAACGGTCAGCAAGCCGGCGCCGACTGTGGTCGCCAGCTGCTGGCTATAGGGCAGCGGCGCTACGCCGACCTCGATGTCGGGCGCGTCCTTGCGGATGCTGGCCACCGCCCACGGCCCCATGACGTACATCGCCACCCGCTTCTGGATGAAGAGGGTGTTGGCCTCGCCGCCTCCGGTAGTTGTGGTCTCGGGTGGGGCAACGTCCTTCATCTTGAGGTAGAACTCGAGGGCCTCCAGCGCCGCCGGCGAGTTGAGCGCCACAGTCCACTGGCCGCCCGTTTCCGTCGCAAGGTCGCCGCCATTTTGCCGGACGAAGTTATACCAACTCCAGGCCATATCGTGGCCCTGCTTGCCTACCAAGCCGTAGCCATACTGCTCGCCGGAGGTGAGCGCCATCGCGTACTCGTACAACTCGTCCCACGTCGTGGGCGGCTTATTCGGGTCTAGACCGGCGGCTTCGAACATCCCCTTGTTATAGATCAGCGCCATGCTGTGGGCGATCCAGGGGATGCCGTACTGCTTGCCCTCGTAACCACCGAAGGCCCAAATCGACTCGTAGAAGTCGTTTCGCTTGGAAGCGTCCCACGTCGCGACGTAGGGGGTCAGGTCCACGAAGGCGTCTTGCGGAGCGAAGAGGGACACGCCGTCTTCGCTGAACATCACCACATCGGAGGCGCTGCCGGCCAGTACCTCGGTGGTGAACACGGCGCTATTCACGGCGACGTCCTTGATGACCACGCGGATGTCAGGGTTGGCAGTCATGAAGTCAGAGATGATCTGCTGCACAACCTTACCTCGGTCTGAGGTGAGCGACCAGGGCTCTTGAAACACGATGGTCACGGGTGGCGGCGGCTCAGTTACCTCAGGAGCCACCGTGACAGGAACTTCCACGGTTTGGATAATCGTGGCCGGCGTCGGGGTTGCGGCCGGGCCACAGGCGGCCATCAGGGCGAGGATCGTCCAGAGGGCCAACCAGCGGAAAATCGTCTGCTTGCACATGATGTACTCCTTTTCACTTTACACTGCCAGCGCGAGTCGCGCTGGATTCTGATCTTGAATAGGGTCGAGTTGGCGGTTATAATTCCGCCTGTCCATGTGTCACCCTATTTCGTGGGGTGGGCAGGATACCGAGAGGCTACCCGCTCCTCTTATCAAGGGCAGGTCGGGTGGCCTCTTGCATTGCTTCATTTGCTTTGGGTTTCTCTTCGCCAATCCACCTCCTCCAACTTTCCACGATAGTAAAAACGAAACGCCAGCCGCTGCCAGTGAGCCGGTGGGCGCGGCGTCGCCGACCAGCCCTCAGGCGTGAGGCGCAGCCCGCCAAAACCGAAGACGACGGCTTGCCACAAACCTCCGGCGGAGGCGGCGTGGATTCCGTCACCGGTATTCCCGCGCACGTCGCCCAAGTCGGCCTGCGCAGCGCGGCAGAAATGCCTGTAAGCAGCCTCGGGCTCGCCTATCTCACATGCCAGCAGCGCATGAACCGGCGGGCCGAGCGACGAGCCGTAGGTGTGATCGGTGCGCGGAACATAGTAATCCCAGTTGGCCCGCAGAGAGCACTGGTCGTATCGGTCGCGCAGCATGAAAAACAGCATTAGCACGTCTGGCTGTTTTAGGATTTGAGTCTTGCCGACTTCTTCGATGCCAAGCAGGGCTTGCATCGAGACCGTCCGGGGTTCGTACTCGGCCAGGTTCACATCGCGGCGATGGAAGTAGCCCTCGAACTGCTCTAGCAGGCCGGTGCTTGGATCAACCGGCAAACATAAGCGCGTTGCCACCTCGGCCCACCTGGCGAGAGTTTGAGTCTGCAGTTTGAGTCTGTCGGCAAGTTCGGCGGCCCGGGCGGGATGTTTCTGCTCCAGCCAGCGCCACACTTGTTGGGCAGTTTCCATGTGCCAGCGCACTAGGTCATTGGTAAAGGCGTTGTTGTTTATTCGGTCGTGGTATTCATCCGGCCCGACGACGTTCGTGATTTCGTAATGACTTTTTTCAGCATTCCACTCGACGCGGCTGCTCCAGAAAACGGCGGTATCCAGAATGATCTCCGCCCCGTAATCGGCCATAAAACTGTCGTCGCCGGTGGCCTGCCAGTATTGCCAGACGGCAAAGGCCACGTCGCTGGAGATGTGCAGTTCCAGGTCGCCGGTCCAGATGCGCACCGGATCGCGCTGATTCTGGCGCGGCACCCAGGTGGGGGTGACCTCGTCTCCCGTGTCGGCGCTTTCCCAGGCATACTGGGCGCCGGCGAAACCGTTGGCGGCGGCCTTGCGCCGCGCGCCGGGTAGGGTGTGGTAGCGGTACATCAACAGGTTGCGCGCCAGCCCCGGCTGGGTTAGTGTGAAGAATGGGAGCATAAAGACTTCGGTATCCCAAAACACGTGCCCGCGATATGCAAAGCCGCTCAGCGCCTTGGGACCGAGGCTGACATGTTTATCCTCCCAGGGAGCAGCCGCCAGCAGATGAAACAGGCCGAAGCGCACAGCCCGCTGCACTTCATCGTCACCCTCGATGATCGCATCCGAGACCGCCCAGTACTTCTCCCATTCCGCAAGATGCGCGGTCCGCAGATCGTTATATCCGCCGCGCAGGTTCTGCAGCTTCTCGATCGCCGCCGCGCATGGGTCGGGTGTTTCGCGCGAGGTGAAGATAGCCACTGTCTTTTCGGCCACGATTGCCCGGCCTTCGCGGGCACGGGCGCGCGCGGCCGCGACGGGCTGGCCGTCGCAGTCCAGGCAGAAATGCGTCACATCCTCCGCGCCGGTCACCTTCAAGCGCCCGGCCTGCCCCAACTCGATGCCCGTGCCGCGCGTACGGCTGCGCAGCCAGACGATCCCGGATTGCGCGCCCTGCCCAAGTCTGTCCCAGTGCAACACGCCGCGATTCTCCACGTGACCATTCAACCCCGCGCGCCACTCGATCTGGCCGTCGAAATCAAGTGGGACAACCTGATAGCGGATCGCACAGAGGTGCGCATCGGCCAGGCTGACAAAACGCTCGACGGCGATGTCCACGGTCCGGCCGGCCGGGCTGCGCCAGCGGAGGGTGCGCGAGAGCAAACCCTGACGCAGAACGAGTTCGCGCTGATAATTCAAGACTTCTCCGCTGTCGAGGCTAAAGTGCTCTCCTTCCACATACAGATCGAACGGCAGCCAATTAGAGACATTCGCCAGTTCGGTGTGACCGATGGGAACATCGTCGTAGACACCGTGAATGAAAGTGGCGGGCCAATCGCCGGGGAAGCCTTCCTCGAACGACCCGCGCGTGCCCAGATAGCCATTTCCCAAAGCGAAGAGCGACTCGCCAGCATGTTGGCTCGCAGCGTCAAACACAACTTCTGTCACTCGCCAGGTGACGCCGCTCACGCAGTTGCCTCCGCTCCAGGCTCGCCGCTGGAGGCTCTCCGGACGAGTTCCGGCGCAATCAGGATGTGTCGTTCGGTGGGTGGCTTACCATTCAAGAGTTGTAACAACATGGCGATCGCCCTCTGGCCGATTTCCCACACCGGCTGTCGTATGGTAGTAAGCGGCGGCCGGAGGTACTGCGCCATCGGAACGTCGTCAAAGCCGATTACGGCCACATCGCGCCCCACCTCCAGACCGCGGTCTTGAATGGCGTTCATAACCCCGATCGCCATCAGGTCGCTGAGCGCTACGATCGCCGTCGGGCAGCGGCTGGTGGGCAGATCGAGCAGTCCGGCGGTTGCGCTCCAGCCGAAAGCCGCGCTGTGTTGGCCGCGCGTGATCCAGGCAGGGTCAATGGGAAGGTCGGCGGCGACCATTGCCTCGCGGTAGCCCTGAAGCCGCAGCGTGCCGGTGTGCGAGTCTTCCGGCCACGCAATCGCCGCGATGCGGCGATGGCCAAGGCTGAGCAGATGCTCCGTCGCGGCGCGCAAACCGGCCGTTCCATCCACATCAATGTAGGGGAAGTCCCAGTCCTCGTTCGCGCGCCCAAAGGCGACGAAGGGAAACTGAATCTTCTGCAGGTAAGCGATGCGTTGATCGTCCACGTTGGTGCTGGAGAGGATGAAGCCATCCACGCGATTGGTGTCCACCATTTCCTGGTAGGCTTCCACCTGGACGTGATCGGGAGGACACGGGAAAGGGAGAATGTGATAGCCGAAGTGGCCGGCAGCCTCGACCATGCTCTGCAGGAATTTGTCGAGGATAGGGTTGAATTGATCGGCGGGGACTGGACGCCAGGAGTAGCCAATCATGCGGCTCTGGCGGGTGCGCAAGCTGCGGGCGGTGAGGTTGGGGCGATATTCCAGCTCGCGAATCGCTTGCCGGATGCGGGCCTCGGTCTCGGGCGAAACCTGGGCCTTGCCGTTGATGACCTTGGAGACGGTCTCGGGCCTGACACCGGCCTTGGCGGCGACATGCTTGAGCGTGATTTGTCTGGGCATATAGAAATATAGGCAATCGTTTGCACCAACGTTTGCCTAATAATAAGGGAAAACATGATAAAAGTCAAGATCTACCAGTGCGCACAGTGCGCTTGGCGTTGAAGCTTGGAGAGAGTATCAGCGATTTACGTAACTGCTCAGCCGCCGGTCGCCACCGATTGAAATCGGTGTCTAAAAAGGCCATAAACCTGCTACCCTAAAGGGTGCTTCGCGAAAGCGGGTTCGAATTGCCGCTCGCAACCCGCTTCAGCGGGTTTTCAGGGGGATCAGGCGTCGGATTCATCCGATGCCTGTCCTGGATCTCCGTTGACCTTGATTTTTTTAGAAAGTTGGGGTAAAAATCTCGCTACTAAACCGCCATAGCAGTCCGTAGTGTTTTTTTGTTGGTATCTTCTCAATAAGTAGGGGAGGATGGGGGGTGTGCGGGCGGCTTCGCACCCTTCGGGTATGCTTCGCGACCGCCCGCACACACC
>DYHT01000023.1 GCA_020723995.1 Chloroflexus sp. | reverse complement strand
CTTCGTCAGGGCAGGCTCTGAGCGGAGCGTTCTTTGCGAAGCGAAGGGTCTCCACCTTGCGAAAGCGAGATTCTTCGCACCCTGGAAGAACACCAGGGTGCTCAGAATGACATGCCAGGCGAGAGGTATATAGCAACATTGCGCTGTAATACTAAACAATATTGGAATAACTATCGGCAGGCTTATTTTTGATCAGGTTAATACTTACCTGCCGAGTAGGTGCTGCGCAGCACGATGAGGCAGTGCTCGAGGAGGTCGGTTATTTGTTTGGCACTTTTATCAATCCTGAAATCCTTAAGCACAAGCCTCAGTCCGGCCTGCGCCATACGGGCTGCTTCTTTTGGATTTTCATAAACGGCAGCCAATGTATCTGCCAGTGAGCGGGGATCGGCAGGCGGGACAAGATAACCGGTCACACCAGGCCGCACCAACTCGGGGATGCCAGAGAGTTGTGTGGCTACCACCGGCAATCCGCTGGCAAAAGCTTCCATGATCGCGACCGGGATGCCTTCCATCTTGCCCGACGGAGTAACCACGCTGGGCTGCACATAACAGTGAGCGCTCGATAGGAGCTGCGCCACTTCAGCCTGCATCCTGGCGCCCAGAAGCTCTACATACAGTGACAAATCATGATCAGCGATCATGCGTTCCAAAAGAGAACGTTCCTGGCCCTCACCGATGATGCGACAATGAACTGGCAGGCCTCTTTCACGCAGCAAGACGCAAGCTTCGATGAGATAGCGCATCCCTTTGTAGGGTTGCAGGCTTCCAATGCTGATAATTTCAAAAGGTTCATTACCGGCCAGTAAACGAGCGCGGGGCTTGTAGATCGCAGGCTCAATGCCGCAATGCACGACGTGAGTCTTGTCTTTAAGGCTGATATCCACTGCGCGCGCCAGATATTCTCGATTATAGTCTGAAATTGCGACGATAAAAGCAGCCGCGTGCAGTTTGGTCGAGAGCATGGCCTTATCCACAAAAATGTCGTGGGCATGCACGGTCACACTGAAGCTGATGCCCGTCAATTGATGGATCAACCAGGCGGCCAGCGCGGGATGGGAAGCATAGTGCGCGTGGATGTGTGCCACCCCCTCCCGCTGCATTTGTTCAGCCATGCGCACGGCTTTCGGGAAAAGCGCCACGGCTCGCAGCAGGAATTTCAGGCTGGCGCGATTCTCCAACACGACGCGAAACCACAAACCAACAGTTCGCAGGGGATGGGCGCTCAACTGGCACAGGTTAGCTGCCAGGATGTCAAAAGAAAGCCATGAAAAATGATGCGCCCGCGCCGACCATGCCTGAGCTTCCGGGTGGACCACCGGCTGGTGTTGCAGGATCAACGGGTAAAGTTCAATTTCCCAGCCCTGCGCTTCCATCGCCACCATCTCACGCAGGATGAAAGTCTCTGGAAGGTGGGGAAAACGGGACACGATATAAGCAATTTTTGCTCGCTTAGTAGCTATCACTATGTCTCTGCCGGAAGATAGCCAAAATCGTCCTCGCCAAAATATGAATATCAAACCATAAACTTCGCCGCTCGATATAGGCGATATCCAGGCGCAAGCGCTCGTCAAATTCTGAGGCGTCCTGCCTGACGATCTGCCAAAGGCCGGTCAAGCCGGGCAGCACATCCAACCGTTCGGTCTGCCATAGGCGATATGTTTCGGGGCCGAAGGAGGTCGGGCGCGGACCGACCAGACTCATTTCCCCACGTAACACGTTGAAGAGCTGCGGGAGTTCATCCAAACGCGTACGGCGCAGGATATGGCCGAGCGGGGTCACGCGAGGATCGTCAGTGATTTTAAAATCAGGCCATTGCAATTCATTCAAATGGCTATAGTCCTGCTTTAGGATGTCCGCAGCCGTGACCATCGAACGAATTTTATACATTGCAAAGCGCTTACCGCCCATCCCCGTGCGCTGTTGAATGTAGAAGACCGGTGCAGTGGGGGCGCTGAGGAAAACCATAAAAGAGATCAGGCCCAAGAGGGGTAACCAAACCGGCATGGTCAGGATGACCATGCCGAGGTCCATGATACGCTTGGCAACATGATAAGCCTGACCGCGCAACAAACTCTTATCCGGGTCATGTTTCTTGATCCAATTGTAATCCGTCGAAGAAGCGGGAAATTTCATAATTGCCATCAGGAAGCGGTTTTATTCCGTTTATTGATTTTTCCAGTAGATTCTTGAGGCGCAGGGAGGGGATGGGTTGTCGGTGATAGCAATTTTAGCTCCGCTTTGTGTAGTAACTCCTCAAACGTCAGGGCCTCTTCAGGAAAAGCGGCTACTCCCCAAGCGACTGAAAGACCCAGACTCTCACGGGCAACAGATTCAATGCGGTTTGCCAGAATGGTGGAGGTTTGTGGGTCTGACTCAGGACATAGGATAACGAAACGCCCTTCCTTTGCCTGTCGAAAGACAAGGTCAGTACGGCGTGAGGCTTCATTCACAATCTGGCAAAGACGGGCAGATGCGTAACGCCTGGCCGAGTTGAGCTTCATCTCCTGAAACATACGCCGAAGATTCGTCTGTATCGTTTCCGGATCGGGTTCCAGCACCAACACCGTTAGTGGGTGGTTATAGCGGCGGCTGCGGGTTAACTCCACTTTGATCGCTTCGACAGCATCTTCGAGGCAGGCTGCCCGGCCTGGGATCTCCCCAAAAGCGATATTTTCTATCGTGACTTCTAACTGGTTGACATGACGCGCCAGACCATGCGCGATCAAGACCCCGGTTGCAATGAGAATCAGCTCAAAAATTGCAACTTGCATGCCAGCAGATGTTAGAGGTTTGTTTTGAAAGGATATAAGCCACCATAACACCAAATAGATACCTTCCCAAAGAATGAGCAAAACATAAACCGAAGCATGACGAAGTTGGGGAACAATAATCGTCAAGATCATTGCCAAGACAATAAGAACATATGCATACGGATGAAGGTTGAGCATATCTGAAGCCCCGAAATCGAGCCTTTCCAAGCTAAACACACCCACCAGAAATAGCAACAGCAAGACGATTTGCCTTTTAAGACCGCTCATATTATTGCTCCATAATTCAACAAACGATCACCGGCTCAAAAGTATACTTCACTTTGATTTCGATTACGAAACGACAAACCATTTCTTGCAGTAATCATATCAGAAACCAACGATTCAAACAACTGGTGAGGCTTCGGTTCTTTTAACTGCCCAGCCATCCGGCATCGCCGGTATACCTGAGTCCCCGTCTATGCTCTGCGAAGCCGCCCAAGGGTGGCTTCGTATCCGTAGAATGGGACCGTCATCGCCGCCAGCAGGGCGCACAACACCCTGCATGCACAGTCATGACTTTCTTTGGTGGAAGTGGCGCTGTAAAAGTACCCAGATTCAGCTTGATCTTGACTGGAATCAGCTCTCTGTTAGGGGATTGAAAGGATTTTATGGGTTCTTATAGGGTGACCTTGCCATGCTGTTAAGGCTATTTGAACCATACTATTGTATACTAATGTCAGATATAAAAGCAGAACTCTTGCAAAGACAAGTAGATTAACAATCTAATAAACCGATAAAGGCAAACCCGGCGAAAGCCGGGGGCGCAAAACCATGGGTCTAAAGCTGACTTTCAGCTACGACTGCCAGGTTGCCGAAGTAAAAAATTCATTCCAGAGTTTTCCTTTCAGCGGCCTGGCAATAAGCCAGGCCGCTATGTTTTTGCGGAGTACTTACTCGGCAGGACATGGGTCTGGCCCGAAAGGAAAACAAAATGAAAAAGACAATTTACCGCCTGGCAACACTCGCCACGATAATCATAATGGTAATGGGCACATACACAAATGCTCGAGCCGCAGCCACACCAGCACTGGTCACAGATCGAATCGTCAATATTGCTTATTTTTATAAGCCGCCTACAAATAGCGATGCAACCACGCTGGCGAAGAATTTCAGCACCTACATTCTGACCCGAGCCGATGAGACGTTCCGTGACCAATTGATCGCCAATGGCGTCCAGTCTCCAATCCTGCAATATGTCAGATTTGAAGCAATCATGGATCCGGGGTCGTGCAGTGCTCAACCCTGGCGGAACCAGGTTGCCTACAAGATCGGGGATTTTTGCTCGATCAGCAATGATCATCCAGATTGGTTTTTGTTGAATTCGAATGGAAACCGTATAGTGGTGGATGGGAACTTTTATCTGATGGACCCCGGCAACCAGGAATGGCGTGAGTTCTGGTTGAGCCGCACCCAAGAGAGCCAGGAGGGACTTGGCTGGTATGGTGTTTTCCTGGACAACGTCGAGGCTTCTTTGTATAAGGTTAATCGTCTGGGCGGTGTCCTGGCCAAATATCCGGATGATGCCAGTTACCAGGCTGCCATCCAGGGTTTCCTGCAATTCCTGTACACAAGCTACTTCCAGCCCCAGGGGCGTCCGCTTCTGGCGAACATCATCTCGCTGGATGACACAGCCGTCTGGTTCAAATACCTGCAGTACTTGGATGGTGCGATGGATGAAGGCTGGGCAGTGGACTGGAAGAGTGGCTATCTAAGTGTATCTGAGTGGAATGACGCGCTGACCCGGGCGGAGAAGACGCAGGCGATGGGCAAATACGCGCTTCTCATCTCGCAGGGTGACCAAGCGAACACAAACCGGCAAAACTTCAGCTTCGCCTCTTATTTATTGATCAGCAATGGAAGAGCATCTTTTCGCTATACCAATCACAGCAATTATGAATCGGTCTGGTTATACCCAAATTACAACATTGACCTTGGCAGCCCTCTTGCTCCTCGTTACCAGCAGGGTAACATGTGGCGGCGTGACTTCACCAAAGGTTCGGTGATCGTCGATCCAGTCAATCACACGGCTGAAATCTCGACCGAGGTTGTTCCTACGGCGACACCGACACAACCTGCTGCGACGCCAACGGTTGCTCCTACAGCGACAGCTACACCTACCGAACCAGCTGCAACGCCGACGGTTGTACCCAGCGCAACCCCTACCGAACCCGCTGCCACGCCGACAGTTGCGCCTACTGCAACACCAACCGAACCCGCTGCGACACCAACGGTTGCACCTACAGCCACAGAATCCACTGTAACGGTACCGACAGAAACCCCAGTATCCATACCGTCAGAAACTCCTGCACCGGCCACGACGACTGTAACTTATGACAACGCTGACTCAGCCTTCGTTTACTCATCGGGCTGGAGCGATGTCACCAATCAGTCGGCATATAGTGGAGGCTTCAAGCAGACCGGTCGCCGCGGTTCCTCAGTCACCTTCAAGTTCACTGGTCAGTCGTTCAGCATCCTGTATACTGCAAGCTCGAATTATGGCAATGTGACGGTTTACATTGATGGCACCAAGGTAGGTGAGTTCAGTCAGAAGGCTTCTAAGAGCTTGTACCAGCAACGTTGGGATTATCCTGGCCAACTGACCTCCGGAACGCACGAACTCCGCATGGTCTTCACCGGCGCGAAGAAAACACAAGCAACGTTGGATGGCATGATCGTAACCCAGTCGGCACCCTAACCACAGGCGCAAATAAACAGACAACCTCCCGTCATTAATGCGGGAGGTTTTTTTTACCACAATCCAAAAAATCTGCTAGCAGCCTGCTGAAAATCACCCTGCCCGACCGCGTTGGCATCGCCGGGCCGATTTTCGAAATTTTGCTCAGTTTTGCCGCCATCCTCATCTCCAATTTCTACCCGCAGTTGTTCAACTTCGGATACAGCGCGGACAGCCTGTGGTTCATTGCCAGCAACGAGATCACAAAACACCCGATTGGTTTCGCCCCGCTCCTCTCGGAAGCCTTCTTCCGTTACGTTCCCTACCTGACCGTAGTCTGGGCGCTGGAAATCCTGCTCAACATTCTCCTCCTGCGCCAGGGATACTGGCGGCCCGCCACCCGCCGGTTCTCCGCAGCGGTTAAAACAGCCGGCGTTGGTATCTGCGCAGTCATGCTGTTCGGCCCGTCCCTGATTGGCCTGAGGCCCGATATGCTGACCATGCTCGGCTCCGCAGCAGAGGTTGTGATCTTCTCGCTCAACATCTCCGCCCGTATTGTGCTGGCCATTATCACCGGGTTGGAAGGAATCGAAATCATCCGGTCCATTCCCCACCTGCTGCCGAAGAAAAAGGTAACGCCGCTGGCGTAGAAATAAACATTCCGCCTGAGAAAGCCCCTGAAGGTTCGAAATCTTCAGCGGCTTTCGATTGGAACACCGTTTTATTACGATTGTGATATACTGCGAAGAAAAAAAGTGCCGTGCTTTGCACATCAAAACATGAGCTGGCAATTCTCCTATTTTTCAACCATCTATATCGTTACCGCCCTCATCTCAGCCCTCACAACATACCTCATCACGCGCCAACGCGCCGCAGCAGGGAAAATCCCGCTTGCATGGTTGATGATCGCGGCGGCAGTATGGTCATTCGCCGCCGCGCTGGAAGCTGCTTCAGTAGGAATACCGGCCAAGGTATTTTGGTCAAAGGTTCAATACATCGGCACGGTTAGTGCACCGGTTCTGTTCCTGATTTTTATTCTGGAATATGTCCGCCTGGATAAACAACTAACCCGCCGGAACCTGATCCTGCTCTGGCTCATTCCAGTCATTACCCTGCTCATGGCGGTGACAAATGACTGGCACGGGTTGGTCTGGAGCAGCTTTACCCCAAGCCCGGATGACAGTACTATTTTGATTTACGGCCATGCAGCCTGGTTTTGGATATTTGCGGCCTACAGCTATCTGCTGATCATGGGGGGCGTGCTCTACTTGATTTGGGCAATCATCCGTTTCCCCAAAATGTTTCGCCGCCAAATTGGTATCTTATTGGCTGGAGCGGCTGTCCCGATTGTGGGAAATGTGATTTACCTCGCTGGGCTAAGCCCGGTCGCGGGTCTGGACCTGACCCCAATTACCTTTTCCATAACCGGTTTGATTCTCGCCCTGGGCATCTTCAGATTCCAGTTGTTCGAACTCGTACCCATGGCGCGGGACATACTGATCGAAAGCATGAGTGACAGCCTCCTGGTCTTGGACGATCAAAACCGCATCGTGGATATCAATCCAGCCTTCGAACAGTTGATTGGCGTCTCAGTTAAATCAGCCATCGGCCAGCCTGCCAGGGATTTTTTTGCGACCTGGCCTGGTTTAGTATCTAAATATATAGATGCGCTTGACACCCAGGCTGAGATCTGTCTCAGCGAAGAACCACCCCGTTATGTGGATTTACGTATCTCCCCGATATACGGCCGGAGTAAACGTTTCACCGGCAGATTAATCGTCCTGCGTGATATCACCGAACACAAACTTACCCAGGAAGCCCTGGCGCGTAAAGCTCGAGAGATGGCGGCGTTATTGGGAACTTCGCTGGATATTAACGCCCTGCCAGACCTCTCTTCCCTGTTATATGCTATCATCGAAAAAGCCACCGGATTGCTCGGTATAACCATGGGAGGCTTGTACCTGGTGCGGCCAGATGGCCAATCACTGGAACTGGTGATAGGCTATAACCTGGGCAAAGATTACAGCGGGACAATCCTGCGCTTTGGCGAAGGCCTGTCTGGGCAAGTCGCTCAGACAGGTGAGGCAATGATGGTAGCAGATTACAGGCAATGGGAGCATCGCGCGGCAATTTACAACGACATATCGATCAAGCGTGTGCTAGCTGTACCCCTCAGGATAAAAGGAAAAGTCATCGGTGTGATTAACATCACCGACGATCAAACAACCGGCTCTTTCACGCAGGAGGATATCCAACTGGTCAGCCTGTTTGCTGACCAGGCCGCGCTCGCTATCGAGAATGCCCGCCTGCTTGAAGAGAGCAACCGGCAAGCCGAGAAATTGGGGATCATCAACCGCTTCAGCCTGGCGATCACCTCCGCGCTGAACATGGATCAAGTGCTGAAGACCTTGCATGAACAATGCCAGCAGGTTGCGCCGTGCGATGTATTTTACGTGGCCTTGTACGACGAGGCCAGTTCCCTGATCCATGTGCCGCTATTCCATGAAAATGGGCAATATCAGGAAGGCCCATCGCGCGACATCCACGACCACCCCGGCACTATCGGCGCAGTCATCCAGGCGCGGCGGACTATTTACCTGGATGACTCAATTCACATGGACACCCACCCATACAAGCAGAAAACCGCCAAATTAAGAAGACCAACCCGATCCTACGTTGGCATTCCCCTCACTTTACGAGAGCGGGTTATCGGCGTCATGTCCATCCAAAGCTACCAGCCAAAGGCTTACAGCGAGGACGATATTCATATTCTGGAACTCATCGCTTTGCAGGCCGCCATCGCAATTGAAAATGCCCGTCTGTATGCCGAAGAACAACGCCTCGCAATAATTGACGAGTTGACCGGCATATACAACTATCGCGGGCTGATGGCATTGGGTGTGCGTGAAATTGACCGGGCGCGGCGTTTCGGTCGTAATCTTTCTATATTGTTCTTCGATGTTGACGGCTTCAGGAACTTCAATAATAAGTACAGCCACACCATCGGCAACCTGGTCCTGCAGGCGATAGCCCAACAGTGCCGGGCAAATACACGCTCTGTGGACCTGATCAGCCGCTTCGGGGGTGACGAGTTTGTCATTCTACTCCCGGAAGCCAATCTCGAAACCACCAAGAAAGCTGCCGAAAGATTGCAAATGGGAATTGCATCCACCAAGGTGCCATTTGAATTTGGGGAGTTATCCGTCACCATCTCCATCGGCGTGGCTCAATTATCGGATGCCATACCCGACCTGGGCGCCCTGATTGAACGGGCAAACCAGGCCGAGCATCTCGCCAAGGAAAAAGGCAACGGTAGACTGGTCGTTTTTGGGGATAAATAGACCGCTTTAGTTACCGAAGAAGAGTTCCCACCAGATCTGCCAGTTTTCGAGTGACTGTGTCTGCTGCGCCGGCAAAGGGACGGGGGTCGGTGTGAGAGGCCCGGCCGGGACGACCTGCACGGGGTTTTCGCCGCTCCTTGCCATCCCTTTCTCATATGCATATTCCTCGACCGCCTGCTGCGAGGTCGCGTAAGCGATTTGCGTGACCATTGCAATTTGCGTTTGCATTACCGCCGTCGCCTCGACGTGGACGGTCCCCAATTGAGTGGACAGGCGGTTCAACCCCGCCAGGCGTTGGTTGAAATCAATGACCAGCGCCACCAGGATGAATAGACCGATGGCAATGCCGATATGTTTCGTTTTGACAGGCCCGCGTTTCATACGCCTATTTTACACCCTCTCAGCCAAATTTGCAGGCAGCCCGCAGTATCGGAGCATTTTCTGGGCAGTGCTGCAAATAAACGTGTCCTTTATGGATTAAAACAAAAACCCGCCTTTCAGCGGGTAGGCTGCAAAATGCGCAGCATTTTGAGTGCCGAAGGAGGGACTTGAACCCTCACGACCTTGCGGCCACTAAGCCCTGAACCTAGCGCGTCTGCCAATTCCGCCACTTCGGCATGGCCTCGAGATGCTCGACCTGTCAACTCAGTGCAAGCACTTCGGCTTGCGGGTTGTATTTTATCCGAAACTCCCATTTTGTCAACCTGCGAATCAAGCTCTGTTCTCCCTACCGACCGGTCGGTTGTTTTTTGAAATTTACGATATAATAAGAAAAACAGTAACATCTCAATATCTTGGGGAGTGGGGGGTGTGCGGGCGGCTTCGCCGCCCGCACACTCCCCACTCCCCTACTTATTGAGAAGATACCACGTGAGTTTATTTCCGCCGGGAAAGATAAGCCAGATAGAGCACAACAGAACCGGCGACAGCCGCATTCAACGACTCGATTTGTCCCTGCATCGGCAGGCGCAGCAGGAAATCGCAGGACTGGCGCACGAGCGGGCGGATGCCTTCTCCTTCGCTGCCCACCACCACCGCCAGCGCGCCATCCAGCCGGACCTCGGACGGGCCGCGCGCCTCCGCGCTCTCGTCCAACCCGACAACCCACGCGCCGGCGTCTTTCAATTCGGCAACCGCCTGCGCCAGATTGGCCTGCGCCACCAGCATGTGTTCGGACGCGCCCGCCGAAGCCGAGACGACCGCGGGTGTGATTTCCGCTGCTCGGTGTGTGGGAATTACCACACCATGCACGCCGACCGCTTCCGCCGTTCGCATCAGCGTGCCTAGATTCTGCGGGTTTTGCAGTGTATCCAAAATCAAGACAAACAACGCTTCACCGCGCTGTGTGGCGTTTTCGAGGATGTCATCCAGCGTCACGTAGGGGTAAGCGCTGACCTCCAGCGCCACGCCCTGGTGTGAATCGGATAGTTTGTCCAGCCGGGCGCGCGCTACACGCTCAATCGGTATTTTGCGCTGAATCACTGAATCGCTGATTTCTTTTAATCTCCCCCTGTCCTGCACGCCCTCGGCTATTTGCAGGCTGAAAATGTCACGCCGATTGGCGCGCAGCGTTTCGTAGACGGGGTTACGTCCGTAGATGAATTCACGCATTATTTATCCCAAGTTGTGTCGTCTTTGCTTTCTTTGATGGCACGTCCCGTTCTTTGAGCCGCTCGCGGATTTGGTTCAATCCACTGAAGCGGGCATTTCGCTGGACGGGCGAAAAATTACCACCAAATACTCGATTCTGCAGAAATTTATGCTAAACTTGGACATTCAAAAAAAGGAGAAAAATAAAATGACCGAAGAGAAATTTGAAACCATTGATTCTGCTGAAGAGGAAGAACCCATTTACTACAGTCCCAAACGTTTGGGCCTGGTCTCTGTTATCGCAAGTGTACTTTCCTGGTTCGTCCTGGTTGGATTCTTAGCCGATATCAGCGCACAAGGTGTAAGCATAGCGTCTCAACTTAAAACGCAAGGCTTAGTCCTTTCAAATGTGTTGAAAGAATCATCCTTCATTTCGTACATTTTGACCACATTGGTAACACCATTCCTGACCGGTCTCGTTTTTTTCACAGTTCTCCAGGCCGCCTCGATTGGCTTGAACGTGCTGCTTGAAATGGACTCCAACGTACGCGAGACGGAAAGCGAGCAGATGGCCTGAAAAGCTCCTGAACAACGATTTATCCCCACCGCCAACGTGTGCTATCCTTGCTGTCCTCGATGGTCACGCCCAGGGCGGCCAGTTTATCGCGGATGACATCCGACAGCGCCCACAGCTTTTGCTTGCGCATCTCGGTGCGGACTTCGACCAGCAAATCCACAAACTTATCCGCGTCGCCGCTGGAGGTCTTTTCGGCCAGGCGCAGGCCAAGCACACTGGTCAATTCGCGCAGGGTCTTCTGGGCGGGTTGGAGTTGCTCACCAGTGGCTCCGGCGTCACGAGCAGTGTTGATAGCACGCACGAGGTCGAAGATGTGGCCCAGCGCGCCGGCGGTGTTGAAATCGTCGTCCATGGCCTCGGTGAAGGCCTGCTGGGTGTTCTTGGCCTGGGTGCTTAGAGCGGATAACGCCTCAGGCGAGGCGCCGGCCGCGGTGGGCGCGGCCGGCCGAAGTCCGGATTTGATGCGCTCCAAACCTTGTTCGGCGGAATCCAGCACTTCGTCGTTGAAGGTCAGCGGGGCGCGGTAACTCCCGTTCAGCACCAGCATGCGCATCACATCACCGTCACGTTTGGCGAGGAAGTCCTTGATGGTAATGAGATTGCCGAGCGACTTGGACATCTTCTCACCGCCCAGTTGCAACATGCCGTTATGCAGCCAGTAGCGGGCGAATTGCTGGCCGGTGAAGGATTCGGTCTGGGCGATTTCGTTTTCGTGGTGGGGGAAGACAAGGTCGTTGCCGCCGCCGTGGATGTCAATCTGCTCGCCGAGTTCGTGCAGGTTCATAGCCGAGCATTCGATGTGCCAGCCGGGGCGGCCTTTGCCCCAGGGCGAGTCCCAGGCGGGTTCGCCAGGCTTGGCAGCCTTCCACAGGGCGAAGTCCATCGGGTGTTCTTTGTGCTGGTCAACTTCAACGCGGGCGCCGGCCTGCATGTCGTCCAGTTTGCGGCCGGAGAGTTTGCCGTAATCGGCAGCTTTGGTCACGCGGAAGTAAACGTCGCCGTCGGCTGCGTAGGCGTAGCCTTTGTCAATCAGGCCCTGGATCATGGCGAGGATTTCCTTCATCGTCTGCGTGGCGCGCGGGTTGGCGGTGGCAGGCAGGATGTGCAGGTCGTCGAGGTGCAGGCGGAAGTCGCGGATGAGGCTCTCGCCCAGCGCGAACGGGTCCACACCCAGCACGTTGGCGCGGTTGATGATTTTATCGTCCACATCGGTGAAGTTCATTACGTGCTGCACTTTGTAGCCGCGATATTCAAAGTAACGCCGGATGATATCAAAGACGATGGCCGACATGGCATGGCCGACATGCGCGTCGGAATAGACCGTCGGGCCGCAAACGTACATTTTGACAGCGCCGGGTTCGAGCGGTTGGAATTCTTCCTTTTTGCGGGTGAGGGTGTTGTAGACGCGCAACATAGGCAGGCTCCTTGCTAACTTTCCGGCCTCGCAAATATCATTCGTCCAGCGGCGGTTTGCAAGACTTTGGTCACTGTAACATTAACTTCCCGGTTGAGATACTTATTGCCATTTTCGACGACAACCATCGTGCCGTCTTCCAAGTAACCGACGCCCTGATTAGCTTCCTTGCCTTCCTGGATCACATTCACGGAGAACACCTCGCCGGGCAGGACGACTGATTTGACTGCATTGGCGAGTTCGTTGATGTTAAGGATCGGCACGCCTTGCAGCTCGGCAATGCGGTTCAGGTTGTAATCGTTGGTCAGGATGGGACATTTCATCTGCCGCGCCAGAATGACCAGTTTATCGTCCACCTCACGCACGCCTTCGACGTCAATGTCGCTGATGCGTACGACGACCGCGGAGGCTTTTTGCAGTTCCGATAGCACTTCCATGCCGCGCCGGCCACGCGCCCGGCGCAGGCTGTCGGGCGAATCGGCAACGTATTGCAGTTCGTTCAGCACAAAGCGCGGGATGAGCAGTGTGCCGGGCAGGAAGCCGGTCTTGGCAATGTCGGCGACGCGCCCGTCAATGATAACGCTGGTGTCTAACAGGATGGTGCGGTTCGATTGCGACCAATTGGGGGCCGCCCCCTCACGTTGGGAGGTGACCACTCCCAAGAGATTGGCAATGTCGTTCTGGCGCATGACGAAAAGGGCGACGCCGAAATAACCGAAAATCAAGACGCCGACGAATGGCAAAACTTCCCCCACAGGGGAAGGGAGCAAGGAAAGCGGGAAGGCCAACAAGGCCGCGAACACCAGTCCGGCGAGCAGACCGATCAGTCCGGAGAACAAGGTTCCAGCGGATTGCTTTCCAAGCACGGCGTGCAACGCCCGCACCGGGCGCGTGGTCAGGTATGGCGTCATGACCAGCCCGAATAACACGCCGATCAGACCAACCACAAAAATGTAAATCATCTGCTGTTCACCGAGGTCTCTTCCCAGCCAGCTCCCCCCGTATACCCCCAACAACGCAAAAACAACCATCCCGATAAGACGGGCAATAAAATCAGCGCTCATTGAATAACTCCTTTGAATAAATCAGATTAATACGATAATGCTGTATTTCCCATCCTAAAGGAAAAGGTGGGGTATCCAGCAAATGCAATGAAAGATTGTTAATTTCAATCTCATAATAGCACGCTTGGCACAAGCCGTCAATTGTGAGGCTTCAGACGACCTCCACCACCCTCTGCACCTGGCTCGCGCCAATGGCATGCATGCATCCTACAGCATCAGCGCCTGCTCCAACTGCTGTTTGACGTGCGTGAAAATGATGCTCAACGGTAAGCTCTTCGGGCAGGATTGCTCGCACATGCCGCAACCCACGCAGGATGCCAGCCAGGTGATCACGTCCTCACGGCGGTAGCGGCCTTTGACCTGGCGGGGGTATTCCACCGTGCAGATCGGACAGGCATCCATGCAAATCTGGCACGCGCCGCAATTCTCGAATTGGTCGAGCAGGGCTTCTACGTCTGCGGGCAGGACTTCCATCAGCCCACTAATGACACGCTCGCGCGTGCGCGTGTGGCGCTCGGATAGTTTGGCAAGCATTACCTCGCGTTTGGCAGTCAGGGCCGGGTCGGCTTTGCCGTCGGTAATAGCCATCCAATCCAGCCCGCCGTTCTTCACATCCACCAACACCATCTGGCGGACTGGTAAGCCCAGGATGCCGATGTTCACGTCTGCCTCGGTCGCGCCGGATGAAACGCACATCTGACAGGCAGCCCGGTAACGGTAGGCGCTAATGCCGCCCTGTGGCGCGAACTGCAAGGCCTCGCCCGTCAACCCATTCTTCGAGCCTTTGCGGGCCGCTCGCCATTCAAGCTCGTCCTCTGGGAAGGTGCCTAGGCAGTCCACACACAGGGTAAACAGGCTTTCGGCCTGAATTACGCCGCGTTCGGCTATTTGGAGCAGGGCACGCATTTCGCACGGTCGCAAAAGCACGCCAATGCGTCCATCTTTGAGGTCCTTGAGTACCTCCGGGATGATCTTGGCTGTGTTCATCAGCATTAACGGCTGGAAGGGATTGACCTCACCCAATCCGGCCGTATCGGTCAGGACATGTTCCTGGCCTTTAGCGCTGGTTGGTACGACCAGCGCTTCGAGACCAGCAGCCTGCCAGGCCGCGCCGATAAAGCGGTGCACCGCGCCCAGCGGGTCGCCTTTGGTTTTCAAGACCCATTGTGTACTCATAAAGCACCTCCTCGCAGATTAACCGCGGAGTGCGCGGAGCTTGCCCTCCCGTAATGACTCCGCGCTCTCAGCGTTCTCTGCGGTTAATCAAACCTCCAACTGCGCCGCCAGCACCTCGGCGATATCCATCACCTTGACCTGCTCGCCGATGCCCTTCGAGCGGATGGCGTCATCGAACATCAACAAACAGTACGGGCAGGCGGTTGCCACGACTTTGGCTTTGACGTCCAGCACGTCCTGCAGGCGGCGATGATTGATGCGCGTGTTGGCATCCGTCTCCAGCCACATCCCACCTCCGCCGCCTCCGCAGCAGAAAGAATTTTCGCCGCGCCGCGCCATCTCGACGCGGGTCACACCAGCCTTATCCAGCAACTGGCGCGGCTCTCTGTAAATGTTATTGTAGCGGCCCAGATAGCACGAGTCATGGAAAGCGATTGCAGATTGCGAATTGCGGATTGTAGATTGCAGATTGAGTTCGAGTTTTCCACTGGCAACCAGCTCAGTGAGCAATTGCGAGTTGTGGATGACTTCGTAATCGCCGCCCATCTGCGGATACTCGTTCTTGAGCGTGTTGAAGCAGTGCGGGCAGTCAGTGACAACGCGGTTGAATTTGACCTTGCCGAAGGTCTCGATATTTTGTTTGGCAAATTCCTGGAAGATGTATTCGTGGCCCATGCGCCGGGCGGTCTCGCCGCAGCAGATTTCGTCGAAGCCCAGCACGGCAAAGTCCACGCCGGCCTTCTGCATCAGTTTGGCAAAGGCGCGCGTTACTTTCTTGTTGCGTTCGTCGAAGGCCGCCGCGCAGCCGGTGAAGAAAAGCACATCGGTCTGTTCGCCGGGTGCGAGTTCACGGATATTCAATCCATCCGCCCAGGCCATGCGGTTTTCGGGCGGCATGCCCCACGGGTTGCCCTGCCGTTCCAGGTTGCGCATCGTGTCGCCGACCGACTTGGGCATTTTGCCGGTGGTCAAAATCTGGTAGCGGCGCAAGTCAACCACCTCGTCCACCGGGTTGATAAAGGCCGGGCACTTGATGATGCACGCTCCGCAGGTGGTGCATTGCCAGGGATATTCCTCCGGCATTACACCGCCCAAAATCTCAACATCGGCTTTCACCTCGCCGGTATCCAGCCCCGCCACCATCGCCTTGCGCATCATTTGGATGACTTCCTTCGGTGAGTATTGCATCCCGCTGATGCTGGCCGGGCAGGCCTCCTCGCAGCGCCCGCAGCGCAGGCAGGCATCGAACGAGAGCAGTTGCTGCGAGGTGAACTCACCCACTTTGCCCACGCCCAGGATTTCCGCCGTGTCAATGGCTTCGATTTTCGCCAGTTCGCCGGTTTTACGATTCGGGCGGAGGAGGATGTTCCACGGCGCGTTGACCAGGTGGCGCATCTTGGTGAACGGCAGCGCGGCGACCAGAGTCAGCGCCAGGATGACGTGGGTATAAACCAGCCCATCATGCCACGCCGCAGCCTGCTCGACCGGGAAACCGCTCGCCGCCATAATGGCCGCGGCCCAGTTCCCGACCGGCGACCAGGCCGCCCATTCCGGACGGGTGAAAAGAATACGGATGCCCTCGTTGGTGAAGCCGACAAAGGCAATCAGGAAGAGCATAATGAGGGCGAACCAGTCGTCCCATTGGGTGTCCAGATATTTCGGGCGCAACACCAGGCGTCGGAAAAAGGCCATCAGCACGCCGAGCAGGATAAACGCTCCGGCAATGTCCATCACCAGTTCGTAGCCCAGATACCAGCCGTTGCGTGGGAAGGTGGTGATTTCCCAAGGCAAAAACAATTTCATTTGCATCAGGTTGATGGCTGTACCAATCACCTGGATGGTCACGCCCCAGAAAATCATGAAGTGCATCAGACCGGGGTAAATTTTCTTGAGGATGCGCACCTGCCCAAGCACATGCACGAAGAAATCCTTCACCCTCGGCGTTGTTCGGTCAAGCCATGCGCGCAAAGTCAACCGGCTGGTCACTGATGACCCTTCGCTTCCGCTCAGGGCAGGTTGTTTACTGATTACTGTCTCCGCGGTCATGATTCGCCTCCAACTTTGACGTAGACTTGCCCGTCCACTACCTCGGCAATCAATGGCATGAGGGGTGCGGGCGGCGGGCCGTGCAGCACGCGGCCATCTTCGGGGCTGAAATAGCCCTCGTGACAGGGACAGTCTATCTCGCCCGTGTCTTTATTCCATTTGACGATGCAGGCGAAGTGCGTACAGACCGCCGAATAGGCTTTCAAGCCGTCCGGCAGGTGGATGACCAGCGCCGGATAGCGGCCAAACTTGACCGTTTTGGCCTCGCCTACCGGCAATTCACTTTCAACGCAGACCAGCACCGGTTCGGAGGGCACTTCCTCCAGTTTGGGCGGGTAGAGGTAGGCTACAACCGGCGTGGCCACCACGCTGACGCCCAGCAACGCTCCGGCGCCTTTGAGCAGCTTCAAAAAGTCACGTCGCGTCAGGTCGCTCATATCAACTCACCTCTCCCCAGATGGTCAGGGCAACAGCGATAATCACACCGAGGATGGTCACTGCCAGGCGGATCCACATCGCCTTTTTGTTATCATCCTTTTTATCCAAGAACGGCCAAATCGTCACGACCAGCAAAGCCAACAGGATGGTGACAACCCCAAATATCGTTCCATCAATGCCGAGGATTTGCGGGGGAATGTACTTGAGCAGTTGGTACAGTGCCAGGAAGTACCACTCCGGCTTGACGTGCAGCGGTGTGTTAAGCGGGTCGGCCGGGGCTTGTAGGCCGATCGGATTCATCATGCCGAGTATCCCGATAATCACCGCCAGCACGATAATCCCGATGGTGACGTAGAACTCGGTCATGAAGTGGTCGGGGTAGAAGGGAATGGTATCCTTTTCGTTTTCAGGGTTATGAGTATCCATGATTTCGCTCCTGTAGTTTCACTACAAAGATTCTAGCCACGAATTGCACAAATTGGCATGAATTTTCAATCTCTTGCTTTGTGTTCTATTATCTTCGTGTACTTCGTGGATATTCTTTTATAGCGGCTTTTTGACGCCCAGCCGCCGCACCATCATAAAGTGCACCAGCATTAATACCACTGTCGCCAGCGGGATGACGATGATGTGCAGGGCGTAGAACCGGCCGAGGGTCGCGTCGCTCACGTCCCAGCCGACGCGCAGGAAGACCAGCGCCAGGTTGCCGATGGCGGGTATCGAACCGGCGATGTCCGTGCCGACGGTGGTGGCCCAGAAAGCGCGCTGGTCCCAGGGCAGCAGGTAGCCGGTAAAACCGAAGGCCAATGTGAGAATGAGCAGCAACACGCCGCTGACCCAATTCAGTTCGCGTGGCGGCTTGAACGCGCCCATGATGAAGACGCGCAGCATGTGGGCGATGCACATGACGATCATGGCGTTGGCCGCCCAGTGATGGATCATGCGGATGGCCGCCCCAAAGCGCACCTCGGTCTCGATGAACTGGATGCTGTCGTAGGCCAGGTCAGCGCTGGGCTTGTAGTAAAAGGCCAGCATGATACCGGTGATGCCCTGCACGACGAACAGGAAAGCTGTGATCCCGCCCAGACAGTACCACCACCTGGTGGCGTACTTGTGGACCGGCTTTTTCAGGATCTTGGACAGCGGCTCGGAGATCTGGTAACGCTCGTCCACCCATTTGGCGGCGCGCGCTGTCAACGGCGTGAAAGGCTTGCGCTGAGTCCAGACCGAGGCCGAGCGGTAGACGCCGTAGACGAAGGCCAGACCGAACGTGCCGAAGACAGCCCAGCGGGCAAACGGTGTCCAGATGCTTTCGGTCTCGCCAGTGATGTGACAGGACAGGCATGGCTCCAGCTTGGGCGGCGGTATTTCCGCGGCCGCGCCGGAAGTTGGCGCCCCAGCCAGCGGCATGTTGGCGCTTTCGTTTGCCTCGGCAGCAGTCATGGTTCCGGCATGCACGGTCACGGAGATGAAGAGGATCCCCGCCACGACTAGCATTGCCAGGCCAAGTATGGAAATTCCTCGGGCTATTTTTGTCATAAGCCACCTCGAGTCGAAATTATGCGGTAACGTGTCATTGTGAGTAAGTCCACAAGTGAGCGTTCTCTTGCGCTCACAGCCCGCGCTAGAGGGCGGACTCATCAAGGGAAGACTTTTGCGAGAGATCTATTATAGAATACAAGGAGAGGCAGCCTGTGTCATCCAATCCACACCTGAGATACCCTAAGGCGCGCACCCTAATTAACCTTAATTCATCGCCCTACCGACCGGTCGGTAGGGCGATCAGGCCTCAGAAATTCACTATTCTCAAATTTCTATGATCTTCTTCTGGATCGCATACTTGATCAAATCCCCCTTATCGTGTAGATCCAATTTTTGCATCAAACTCATCCGGTGCGCCTGGACCGTCTTGACCGAAATGGTCAGGATCTCGGCAATCTGCTTGTTAGTGTAACCTTCAGCCACCAGTTGCAGCAGTTCGCGCTCACGCGGGCTTAACTTATTGTCCACATCAACCGGGCGAATGCCACCCCAACGCAGATAATCCTCGATCACCAGGCGTGTAATGGCGGGAGAAAGCACGGCCTCACCATGATAAACGGCGCGGATGGCGCTGATCAGTTCTTTAGCGGCCGCATCTTTAAGCACATATCCCATCGCCCCCGCTTCCAACACCTGGCGGATATATTCTTCGTTATCGTGCATGGTCAGGATGAGCACCCGCACGCGCGGACATTGGCGCTTGATCTGCCGCGTGGCTTCCAGCCCGTTCAAGAGCGGCATGGCGATGTCCATCACCACCACGTCCGGCTCCAACTGGCAGGCCAGGGTCACCGCGCTGCGCCCATCCTCCGCCTCGCCGACGACGGTCATCCCCGGCTCATCTTCGAGCAGGGCGCGGATGCCGTTACGCAGGATGGTGTGGTCATCGGCCAGCAGGATGCGAATCTTATCCATTGCTCAATAATTCTCCAGGCGGCGTCCTCGCCGCTGTGGATCGCGGCTTGAGACTCACTTATCTATTGTACCCGAAAGCGGGACATGGACCTCCAGCCAGGTGCCCTTGCCGGGCGTCGATTCCAGGCTGACTTCACCGCGCAGCAGCCCGGCGCGTTCCTGTATCCCTAGCAGGCCGAGGTGGTTGAGCCGCAAGGCCTGCGCGGAGACTTGCGACAGGTCAAAGCCGCGCCCGTCATCCTCCACCCGCAGGCAGACCATCTCTGCATCCACTGACAATGTGATTTGCGCCGAACCAGCCTGCGAATGGCGCAGGATGTTGTTGATGGCCTCCTGGGCGATGCGGAAGAGGCTGGTGGTCAGCGCGCGCGAGAGGTTTAGGCCATCCTCCGGCGCGTGAACCACGACCCGGATGCCAGCCTGCTCCAGGTTGGCGCGGGCGTACCAGCGGATGGCAGGCGCCAGCCCCAAATCGTCGAGGATGGCAGGCCGCAGTCCGAACAGGATGCGGCGCAGTTCGGCCAGGGCGTTGGCAGCCAGATCGCGCGTCTCGCGGATTTTTTTCCTGTGTTCAGCGGGGATTTTTTCTTCCAGGCGGTCGAGGCTGATGACCAGCATCGAAAGCGCCTGTCCGGTGTCATCGTGCAAGGAGAGGGCGATGTCGCGCCGCTCTTCTTCCTGGGCGTTGATGGCCCGCTCTGAGAGGGCGCGCAGTTCGCGGTTGCGCCCCTCCAGTTGGGTCACTAAAGAGTGGAGGGTGGTGGCTAGTTGAAGCGTATCCGGGTCGGGGTTTTTCAAGTTGAGAACCGTCCCGCCCCCTCCACTTTGCAAACGTTCCGCTAACTGCCGCAAATCACGCAGCGGACGGAGCGCCGCGCCGAGGATGATGAAATTGACCAGCAAGCTGACAGTGATCCCGGCTGCTGCGAAGAGCAGGATCAACCACCAGCCGGCAGCGAGGCTGGAAAGGTGACGGGTGAGCAGCGTCCCACATACTGCCCCAATGATAATAATGAGAGCATTCCCGATGGCGATGCGCCAAAAGATCGAGAGGCGAGTAAGGCGTTTTTGTATCGAGGTGACAAGGCGGCTGACGAGGCTCATCCAGGTCAGTATATCATATTGGATTGGTGACTATTCCTTAAGCCTCTCCGCCACCAACTCCGCCACATCCTTCACTTGTACTTCCCCACCATCCGCCTTCGAAGCGTCGGTCAACATCACCATGCAGAAGGGACAGCCAACCGCCAGAGTTTCTGCGCCGGTGGCCTTGGCCTCCTTGAAGCGCGTGATGTAGACGTTGGCTGTGCCGTGCTCCTCTTCCTTTCACATCTGCGCCCCGCCTGCCCCGCAGCAGAAGGACTTGGCCGCATGGCGCGGCATCTCGACCAGGTTTAGCTCGGCCATAGCCAGCGCTTGGCGTGGTTCATCGAAGATTTGATTATGGCGACCGAGATAACACGGGTCGTGGAATGTAACGCGCACCCCTGCTCCTCCGCTCCCCCCCTCCTCTGCTTGGTTAAGTTCGAGGCGTCCATTTCCAATCAATTCTTTGATGAGTTGGGAGTGATGGATAACCTCGTAATTCCCACCAAAAGCCGGATATTCGTTCTTCAAAGTGTGCAAACAATGCGGACAAGTGGTCACGATCCGTTTGGGCTTGACCTCATTTAAAATTTCCACGTTGGCGGTCGCCAGTTCATTGAACAGGTACTCGTTGCCGGCGCGCCGCGCTGCATCACCGGTGCATTGTTCGTGCTGGCCCAGCACGGCAAAGTTCACGCCCGCCGCGTTCAGAATCTTAGCAAAGGCTTGGGTCGTTTTTTGGGCGCGCCCATCCGTGGCCGGGGCGCAACCCACCCACCACAGGATCTCCGGGTCGGGGTTCTGTGCGACCGTCGCCACATTAAGCCCTTCAGCCCATTTCATCCTTTCGGTGGAGGAAATATTCCATGGGTTGGCCGTACGCTCCATGCCGCGGAAAGCGGCCTCCAACTGCTTGGGGAAGGCGTTCTCCATCAGCACCAGCGAGCGGCGGATGTCGAGGATGTCGCGCATCGGCTCATTGCCCACCGGGCAGATGTCCACGCACGCGCCGCAGGAAGTGCAGGCCCAGATGGCCTCCTCCGAAATCGCAAATTCGGTCAGGGGTGTCCCGGGTAGGGGCAACCCTTTTTCGATTGCGCCCGCGTTCTGCGGCCTGCCCGAACGGGTCGCCCTTACAGAGTTGAGGAGATACCTCTTGTTGATCTCCAGCGCAGCCGGCGAAAGCACCTTGCCCGTGCCATACGCCGGGCAGACCTCCTGGCAGCGGAAGCACATGATGCAGGCGTACGCGTCCATGAGCTGCTCCCAGCCCAGGTCGGCCAGTATCGAGGCTCCAAACTGCGTCACACTCTCGTCCTCGAAATTCAGCCTGCTCAACTCGCCGATCGAGCGGCGCTGCGGCTTGAGCAGGAAATTGAGCGGGGCGAAGAACAGGTGGACGTGTTTCGAGTAAGGGAAATAGGGGATGAAGGCCAGGATCAGGCCAAGCGCCAGCCAAAAAGCAACGTGCTGACCGATGACGAGCGCCGGCGGACTCCATCCGGACCACAGGCCTGATACCACCGCAGCGGCCGGCTGCCACCTGTCGGCGTGACCCCCCGCAGCCAGGGCAAAGGACTCGCCCAAAAAACGAGCGCCGACATGCAGTAGGATAAATGTCCCGACGATAGCCGAATCACGCCGGATTCCGGAACGCGCTTTCGGGTGGAGTAAAGTTGATTGGCGCGCGGTCAGGTTGGCGGGTCGAAAAACGAAGCGGCGGACAAGGAAGAAAACCATCCCGGCCAGCACCGCGACGGAAAGCAGGTCTGCCAGCAGCCGGTAGATGTTCCCAAGCACAGCGGGGATTTTAAAGCCTGGGATGTAGCCGCGCAGCACATCCACCAGGTTGACCAGCAAGTAGAAGCCAAACCCCCAGCCGACGAAGGCGTGGAACAGGCTGGGCAGGAGACGGAAACGAAAAACCGGCTGGAAGAGACCGACTTTCGCCAACACGACTGGCAGGCGATTGAGGGTTAGTTTCCAGTCCGGTTTGCCATGGCCGCTTATGATGATACCAATAAGCCGCGTGACCGCGAAGAAGGCCGCTGCCAGGGATGCAATGACGGCCAGCGCAAACAATATTTTCTCAACCAGTGTGAGCATATCACCTCAGCGAAACGGGAATAGAACGCGGCTAGTTTACCATAGCGCGGCGCCCGCCGCAACCAAAGGCTTAGTACACGGATTACACGGATGAACACAGATGGCACGGATGACTCAGATTTATCCGTGAAATCTGTCCAATCCGTGTACGAATGTACGAATTAAGGAATTCGGCCGATGTCCTCGACGTAGTCAATTGCCCCCTGGCAGACCGGCGTCAGGTGCTGCGCAACGTTTTCCCAAATATACTCTTCACCAACATAGTCAGTGGTCTCTATGGCGATCGAAAGACACCCAGGCCCGGCGTTATAGTTGACCAGCGTAAATCGCCACAAATTCTCGTAGGTACTCACTTCCCCAGGTGCTCTTCCGGATATATTGCGAATGATCATGCCGGCCTGTTCACAATTAGCAAGCAGGGTCTCAGCAAAGACGCTGACGCTGAAATCAGCCTGCCGCAGGTCGAGACCGAGCGGGCAATCGGCGCAGAAGGCGTCCGCGCTGCGCACCAGGGCGCCACGCAGGATGGCTTGATCCGTGGCTTTTAGGTGAGGGTAGCCCTTGCGGCAAACGCTATCCAGTAGCACGAGCGGGCAGAATTGCTCGAAGAATGATGGATTCCAAAGCAGGGCCGTATCCGCGCCGTTATCAGTCAACTGTCCCAGACCGACCTCGGGGATACTCTTCACAATCCCTGGCCAGAACTGGCTCTCACGGCTGAAAAGATTCTTGAGCAACTGTGCCGGGATGCCGGTATCCTGGGCTACGTTGAAAATCAGACTGTCGAACCGGTTCTGCCACTCCTGGATGGCTAGCCGCCCTGCCTCTTGGCCGCAGGGACTGGCCGCGCCGCTTGGCAGCAAACCGCCATCCGGGCAACTGCTGATGTCCACCACACCCTGGATGATCAGATGGCCGGCCAGGTAATCATAGGGGATGTTCGAAGCCAGGTCTTCCGGCTTTTCAGGCGTGGTCAGCCAGGCCGGAGGGCCGCCGACCGGAGGGAAGGCTTCCCAGGTCTGGGCGCAGCTGGCCAGGGGAGCGCCGGCCCATTGCGTGCTGAGCACATCCACATACCAGCCTGGATTATCAGGGTTGTCTTCATCTTTTTCCGCAACCCGCACTTGAGCCTGGAAAGACTGGCTGCTATCCCCGTAACTCGAATATGCCCAGAAATCCAACGAAATACTACCCTCGCCCGTCGCCTGGAGTGGAAGTTTACAGATTGCATCACAGGTGAACGGCTCACCGTCGAGGTTGCCCTCAATGCCGGTGATCTTCTCGTTGGGCAGGGGTTCTTCAGCGGTCAAAACCAGCGTCGGTTGGTTCTCGCAATAGTTCGTGGAAGAGACCGAGATACAACCTTCAAGCGAGACCCAGACGACCGGCGGCAGCAGGGTCACGGCAATCGTGCGTTTGGCTGGGGCAGATTGCACAAAATGAAGGTAATATCCGGAGCAGTTGGAAGAGGCATCCCCCAGCTCGAGACCTTGACATGCTTGGGTGACAGACCACTTATCGTAAAGGTCTTCACCACAAGCCTTGTAGACATCGTTTCTGGTCGGCAGGCCTTCATGGTCGGTGAAGATTTGACAGACGACCTTGTCATCCTGCCAGCGCGTCAGCCACCATTTATAAGAAGTGTAATCAACGACCACCGCAGCAACGCGGTCCGGACCCGGGGGCGGCGTGGAGGCAGCCGAAACAAGCGAGGTGCGCGCCCCGAACGCAACCGCCAGCCCGATAAAAATCAGGAGGGTCACACCGGTAACTGATCTCGCCCGCAGATGATATTTCATGGCGCCATGCATGAAAAAAGAGTTGCCACCATTATATACCAAGGGTACAATTCTGAAGCTACATAAGAATATCCCCGTAAAAATTTCATTGTCCGGCCACCAAACCTCATGCTATAATGAACTAAAAGCAGAGACGACTTTCAGATGAAAATACTCTTGATTTACCCAGAGTTTCCAGATACTTTCTGGAGTTTCAAACACGCCCTGAAATTTATCCGCAAGAGGGCTTCCACACAACCTCTGGGCTTGTTGACTGTGGCTGCCATGCTGCCCCCTGAATGGGAGAAGCGCCTGGTTGATTTGAATGTGCGAAAGCTCAAGGATGTGGATTTGGCCTGGGCCGATTACGCCTTCATCAGCGCCATGGTCGTGCAGCGGGAATCCACCCACGAGGTTATTGCACGTTGTAAGGCGGTTGGTCTGAAAGTCGTCGCCGGAGGGCCGCTCTTTACCGCCGAGTACATGCAGTTCGAAGACGTAGACCATTTCGTGTTGAACGAGGCCGAGGTGACGCTCGCGCCGTTCTTGCGGGACCTGGAGGAGGGTCGGGCGAGACGCGTCTACACCTCCGCAGAATTCCCCGATATTCAGCAGACGCCCACACCGTTATGGGAACTGGCCGACTTGGAACGCTACGCCACCATGTCAATCCAGTATTCGCGCGGCTGTCCCTTCGATTGCGAGTTTTGCAACATCACGGCACTTTTCGGACACCGCCCACGCGTCAAGACCGCCGAACAAATCATTCGTGAACTGGATGGGCTTTACCGGCTCGGCTGGCGGGAAAGTGTCTTTTTCGTTGACGACAATCTCATGGGGAATAAAAAGCATCTCAAAGAAAACCTGCTGCCCGCGCTGATCGAATGGCGAAAAGGGAAAGTCGGGATGCCGTTCAACACCGAGATTTCCATCAATTTGGCTGATGATGAAAAGCTAATGGACTTAATGTTCCAGGCGGGATTCACTACGGTCTTTATCG